>CAZPCG010000054.1:0-9196 GCA_964584875.1 uncultured Spirochaetota bacterium | reverse complement strand
TCTGGCTGTTAGCAAACTGCAGCTTATCGATGGTCTTATCGTACTTGAATCTTCTGGCCAGGTATACTCTGATAGGGAATCCTGGAATCACAAGGCTCATTCCAAAGCCGAAACTGTAGTAGAAGTCCTTGAAATCTATCGAAAAATCTTCAGGCGTGGAATATATGTTGCTTATGTCAAAGAAAGCCAGCGCCCACAAAAGCCTCTCCTGAATTGGGTATCTCTGCTCAAGACTGAAGTTAAGCTCTGCCCTGCCCCTTACTGAATAGAGGCTCCCGAACTGGCTCGGGTGCTGCCATCCCCTCCCCTCATTCCACGTATCAACGCGTAAAAAGTCGCTATCGTCAATTGTCAGGGGTTTTCCAAGGTAGGGAAGAATGAATCCAAAATTCAACCGTGAGGAGAGAACGAATTTACCGAAGGTCTTCACATTTGCATTCATATCGGTGCCCAATCTCAGAAAGTTGCTGTACCCACCGAGGGGACCACCGTAGAAGGCAACATTCTGGGATATGAACGTGCCCCTGGTTGCAAAGTAGGAAACATCCCTCGTATCCCTGTAACCTGTGAGGCTCAAGTAGTTTTTCCAGTAATAGGGCCACCCGTCGTAGTACTGCTCACGCAGGGCTTCATCAAAGGGGATGAGCTCCGAGTCGGAGTAATTCTGAAATACGGAGAAGGCTATCTCAGAACTCACCCCATAGTACTGTAAAAACCTGTGGCCGAGTCGCAGGGCCAGCTTGTAGGTAATATTTATGTAATCCATAGTGGTGGCGTTTGAATAATCGAGTTTATTGTCGACTACGATCACCCCATCGGGAATTTCTCCTCCAGTCACAGGATCGAAATTTGGATTATCCGGATCCCAGGTGTATATATAATCGCCGCTCCGGGTGCCGTACTCCGTTCTCGCCCACGAAACAGTAATACCGGCAGATATTGGCTTTTGAAAAAGCCATGGCTCGTCAATTCCCACCTCCACCGACTGTTTTACGAACCCTACGTCCACCTTTTCGTATAGTTTCAGCCCCCTGCCGAGAAAATTATTCGCAGATACTTCCTCAAAAAGGGAGAAGCCATAACCAGCCGTTGAGTAGCTGAGGCCGAAGCTGAACAGACCTGTCCTCTGCTCTTCCACGTCGTAAATTAAATCAACAAGCCCCAGTTCAGTTCCAGGCTTTACGTCAATATTTACAGCCGAGAAATACTGCAGGTTATATAGCTTTTCCTGTGACCGCTGTATCTTCTTTGCATTGAAAATCTCACCTTCCCTGATGATGATTTCCCTTTCAATAACATAATCCTTTGTTTTCTTGTTGCCGGTTATGAAGATATTCTCAACATGGGCCTTACTATTTTCAGTCAGGTTAATTGCATATGACACCTTAAGGTTCTTCTCATCCTTCTGCTGATGAATATCCATGTCAAAGTAGATGTACCCGTTCTCAGCGAGTAAATTTCGTATCGACTGAACACCCTTTTCCCACTTAGTCTGATTGTAAACCTCATTTTCTTTCAGCGTTATTAAAGGGTACAGCTCCTCATCGGTGAAAATCTTATGTCCGGTGATCACCACCCCCCCGTACCTGTACTGCTGACCCTCTGAAATGTAAATGGTGATATCCATTTCCTCCCTGTTCTTCTTTTCATTTTTCTGTACGTCAGCATCTATCTTCAAGATCCTGGCATCGATATACCCACGATCCGCATAGTAGGTCAATATTTTCGTTTTATCCAGCTCAAATTCACCTTCCTTGAAATATCCCGATGAAAACCAGTAACCTCTTCGTTTTGTACCCATTACCCTGTAGAGATCGCTATCCTTTACTGCAGAAAGGCCGCTGAAGCTCATACTTTTGATAACGAGCTTGCGGCTCTCCTTCACCGTAAAGTACAAATCGACCATGGAAATTTCCCGACCCGTTTTCTTTTCCTTTTTCGTTACATTCTTCACCTCATAGCTGACCTCAGTACCAGGAAAACCTTTATCCTCATAGAGCTCTACAATGTTCTGGACATCACTCAGAACGTCTTCTTCCCGAAAAAAGGAGTCCTTTTTAAGCAGTATCCTGTCCTTTATTATTCTCTCTGAAACCCTTTTTCTCCCTTTTATAATAATATCCCTCACTGTCGGACGCTCTGTAAAAATGAAGGTTACAATGAGGCCTTCATCGCCCTTCGTCACGTCAACTTTAATGTCTTCAAAAAAATCCAGCCTGTAAAGTGCCTTCAGGTCTTCATCAATGACCTCTATTGAGTACAGTGATCGGGCCTTCGTGCTCACAAGGCTTTTCACTGATAGCTCATCACTCTTTAATAGACCCTTGAATTCAACCCTGGCAATCTTTTCACCCTCGTACAGAGCACCAGCCGCAAGATAACTGACCCCCTGAATGAAGATGCAAAAGAGGAGTACGATGATCCGCTTCATGCTCATACACCTTCTCCCCATACTTACATATTCGATACAAGATATACATTAACAAACTGAACGTCGAGATTTATATGGGTAACATCTCACATTGCTTTTGTAACGCGTATTAGCTCAGCCCTCCTCTTGCTACCTTTCTCGACGACAAACCTGTAACCTTGTGCGTCAATGGCATCACCCTGTGCTGGTATTTTCCCAAGCTCTTTGAGCATAAAACCGTTCAATGTTGTAAAGTCGGTCTGCTCAATTTCAATTGAAAGTAAATCGTTCAAATCATCAATTTCAACATCACCATCGCAGAGGAATTCCCCCTCTCTTATCTTCATTGCCGCTGTACGCTCCTCGTGATCTCCTATCTTTCCAATGATCTCTTCACCGATATCGTACAGGGTTGCCATACCGGTTACACCGCCGTATTCGTCAACAGCGAAGATAACCCTGAGGTCCTTTTCATACAGCTCCCTGTAAAGCTTGCTGATACTTCTGCTCTCGGGGATAAACACAGGTTCATGCATAATGGAGGAAACTGGAAGGTTTTTATCGCTGTCGAAGAGGTCGTGCGCCGAAACAATTCCGGTGATATTATCTATTCTATTGTTGTAGATGGGTATATAAAACTCATGATACTCATTCACGAAATCATAGCAATCCTGTATTTTCCCCGTGTCTGGAAGCGCCCGCATGTCAACGAGAGGAATCATGATATCTGATAGCTTTTTCTCACTGAAATCAAGGCTATCCAGAAAATACCTGCTTTCGTCTTCAGTGAACCTGGGTTGTGAGGAAGAACTTCACGTCATCCTTTTTTGTAAAAAGAGCGGGTAAGAGGCCTGTATGGGGAATACCGATAATTCTGATTGCAATTTTTGCCAGAAAAGAAAAAACCCTGCCAACAGGAAAAAAGAAGATATAAAAGAAGGACATGATGAATGAACTGGTCAATGTCCATCGAAAGCTTTTCTTAAGGGCAAGATTTTTAGGCAAGACCTCACAGAAGATGAGAGAAAGCAGGGTGATGGTAACAATCGCAACAACAGGCTTTGGTTCCCCAAATACCTCCTGATATATCAGGGCGACAAGGTTTGAGGACAGCACGAGTGAGATGTTTGTTCCAACGAGTGATGTTGACAAAAGTCTTCCTGGTTTCTCCAGAAAGAAATATGCAACCTGCGCAGATTTCTCCCCCCTCTTCTTAAGATTGATGATTCTGAACCTGTTGCAAGAAACGAAAGCTGTCTCTGATCCGGCAAAGAAGGCCCAGCACATGAGCAGAACGCAAACAATGACGATTTCAGCTGTCAATTTTTCTGAACTCCACCATTTCTACCTGTTTATTGTCGCTTTTGAGTATACGAATGCGGTAATAAGGTTTAATATCAAGCGCAACGCCTGTTTCAGGTACCCTGCCGCTTACATTAACTATATAGCCGCCGATGGTATTCATATCGGTTGACAGGTTCAAGCCCAGCACACTGTTTATATCATTAATTTTAGTGCTCCCGTGGACGACCCAGAGGTTCGTCCCCCTTTTCTTAATGTAATGTTTCAAAAGCACATCTTTTATGAATATAGAGTCAAGTATATCCTTGATGGTGACGAGCCCTGATGTGCCGCCGTATTCATCAAGAACAATGGCAAGGTAGTTGTTGCTCTCCCTGAAATCGCGAAGCAGAGGGAGTATGTGCTTCGATTCAGGGATGTACAGCGGCCTTTTCAATTTCTTCCTTATATCCTTTTTCCTCAAATGGAGAAGGTCGGTTGCCTCAAGATAGCCGAGGATATTGTCCATGCTGTCTTCGTAGAATAGAATGGTATAGAATGTAGATTGTTTGATAAACTTCTCCATATTGCTCCAGTAATCATCGATCTCCAATCCCTGGATGGAAGAGCGCGGAACCATGATCTCCGTTACCGGTTTTTCGAGTAGATGTATCATGTTCTTTAAAAGAGTGATTGAGGCATCATCAAGTCCTGCATCCGATCCTGTTTCAACGGCAGTCAACATCTCATCCTTGGACAGCTGTGACTTTTTCTTGAACTTACTTCCCTTTTTTACAATTCCCGCTATTAGAAAAATGATTGGATACAGAACGCGGTTTGTCAGATTGATCACGTTGATGAAAGCATGAGAAAAAATAATAGGTTTGGTTGCAGCAAAATTCTTTGGTAATATCTCGCCAAAGAGTAGAACGAGAAAAGTCATTATAAAAACAGAGTATAACAGGGAATTGGCACTGAAAAGGCTCTGAGAGAGCCTCTCTCCGATTATTGAAGCGCTCACATTGACAACCATGTTGCCGACGAGTATGGTAATTAGCGCTTTCTGAGGAAACTGGAGATACTTCAGTAGAAGCAGGTTATTTCGCGTTTTCTTCTCGAATAGCATTAGCTTCTCGTGTTCGGATATTGAGAGGAGTGCCACCTCGGAACCGGAAAAAATGAAGGAAAAAATCAGCAGGAGTGCTATAGATAAAACTCTTATAATATCTATATAGGGCATTATATAATCTGGGAAAATTGGTCAACAGTTGGGGGAAGATTGGTGGTGTCCGCCCGGGTAATCCATCAGGTTGTTTCTACTTTTTCAAGCTCCCTCTTCTTTTTGCGCTTATTTCCATCATGGAAGGCAATTTTCCCCTCCAGGCAATCGACAACCACCCGGCTGCCGTCTCTAAACACCCCCTTCAGTATCTCATTTGCTAGAGGATCTTCGATCTCTTTCTGGATTGTCCTTCTCAGGGGCCGGGCACCGTACTTACGGTCATACCCCTTTTCTATCAAATAGTTCCTGGCAGCATCGGTGATTTCAAGGGCAATGCCCTTTTCTACAAGCTGTTTGCCACTCTCATCCAGCATAAGATCAATAATATGACTGATATGTTCCTTCTTCAATGGGTGAAATACCACAACATCATCCACCCTGTTAAGGAATTCTGGATTGAAAACCTTTTTAAGGGCGGACATCGCTTTGTCTTTCATATCCAGATAGCTGTACTGATCTTCTGATGCTGTAAATCCGAGATTCTGGCCTTTGTGGATCTCTTTACTCCCGACATTGGACGTCATGATAATCACGGTATTCCTGAAATCAACGGTATGACCTAGATGATCCGATAGCTGCCCCTCCTCAAGAACCTGGAGCAGTATGTTGAACACATCGGGATGAGCCTTTTCGATTTCATCGAAAAGTATTACGCTGTAAGGTTTCCTCCTTATCTTTTCGGTCAGCTCCCCTCCTTCCTGGTACCCAATGTAGCCCGGAGGGGCGCCAACGAGCCTTGAAACATTGTGCTTCTCCATGAACTCACTCATGTCGATTCTGACCAGATGATCCTCACTGCCAAAGAGGAATTCTGCAAGGATTTTCGCAAGGTAGGTTTTTCCCACGCCAGTCGGACCGAGGAAAATAAACGAGCCGGAGGGGCGTTTGGGAGATTTCAACCCCGTCCGTGACCTGCGCACTGCCCTGCTCACGGCTTCGATCGCCTCATCCTGCCCCACAACCCTCTTATGCAGCTCCTCCTCCATCCGGAGGAGCTTCTGGGATTCACTCTCGACGATTTTGACGAGGGGAATACCTGTCAGATCACTTGTTATCTGATATATCTGTTCCTCGTCAACAACAGGCTTTTCATTGTTCAGCTCCCTCTTCCACTCCTCTTTCATAACTTCGAGTTTTTCCCGCAGGAGATTCATCTTATCACGAACCTTTGCAGCCTTTTCATAGTCCTGTATCTCAACAAGATGGGTTTTTTCCGCCCTCAGGCGCTCGATTTCAATCTCAATTTCCTTAAAGCTTTTCGGAATTGTTGTGTTCTCAAGACGAGCCTTCGAGCCGGCTTCATCGATGATATCAATGGCCTTATCTGGTAGATGCCGATCTGTGATATAGCGGTGGGAGAGATTTGCCGCTGTGGTAAGCGCCCGATCGGTGTAGACGATCTTGTGGTGATCTTCGTACTTCTGCTTTATTCCTTTTAGAATTTCAACAGTCTCTGTAACGGTTGATTCATCAATGATAATCGGCTGGAACCGTCTCTCAAGCGCTGCATCCCTCTCAATGTACTTCTTGTATTCGCCGAGGGTTGTTGCACCGATGCACTGCAGCTCCCCCCTGGATAGAGTAGGTTTGAGCATATTGGCCGCATCTATTGCACCCTCCGC
This sequence comes from uncultured Spirochaetota bacterium, assembly GCA_964584875.1. Lineage (GTDB taxonomy): Bacteria > Spirochaetota > B62-G9 > B62-G9 > DRHN01 > CAZPCG01. The sequence goes on along the minus strand of CAZPCG010000054.1, from coordinate 2,601 downwards.
ACCTCCTGCACCGATAATCGTATGTAGTTCGTCTATGAAGAGGATGACGTTCCCTGCCCTCTTTATTTCAAACATAACCTTCTTCAGCCTCTCCTCAAATTCACCCCTATACTTTGTTCCCGCAACGAGTGAGGCAAGGTCCAGCGTTAAAACCCGTTTGCTTGCAAGGATTTCAGGGACATTTCCTGACACAATGTTCTGGGCTAACCCTTCCACAATGGCGGTTTTCCCTACACCGGGTTCACCGATTAGAACGGGGTTGTTTTTCGTACGCCTGCATAGGATTTGAACCACCCTCTTTATCTCCCTCTCCCTCCCTATGACCGGATCCAGCTTGTTCTCCTTAGCAAGGGTTGTAAGGTCTCGACCGAATTCATCGAGGGTTGGCGTTCTCCGGTCCACTTTCTTCTTCAGATCCGTCCTATTCATGCCAAGCAGTCTGTTTATCTCTTCCCGAACATTCGAGATTTTTAAACCCTGCTTATCGAAAGCGCTCAGTACGCTGCTGTCACCCTCTCTCAGGAGACCCAGGAGCAGATGCTCGGTGCCGATGTAGTTATGCCCCATGCTTCTTGCCTCATCGGCGCTCAACTCAAGGACTCTCTGAGCCCTCGTGGAAGGAGGTACATCACCCAGAAGAAGTATACCCCCTGTTCTCTTCATGTTTGATATGATATCTTCACGGAGCATATTCAGATCAACACCGAGGTTGATCAGCGCTTTTATCGCCACTCCTTCCCCTTCCTTGATCAGGCCGAGGAGAATATGCTCGGGCAGAAGCTTATCATGGTTCAATTTCTTTGATTCTTCCTGGGCCAGGATGTTTATAACCCTTTGCGCCCGTTCGGTTAATCCCTTGAACATTTAGATTACCTCTTTCAAATAGTCTCTCAAGAATTTTACCCTCAATTCTTCCAGGTCAGAGTCGTCATCTTCCACTCCGTATCTCTTCCTGAGATGGTAATCCTGCACATAGTACAGAAGGAGATTGATGTCCTTTATTGATATATAATTCATTATACCAAGACTTATGCCCAATCGCAAATGAGAGAGTAGATCGAAGGCTTCAAAAAGAGACAGCAACCTGCAGGATAATAAAATTCCGTAACTTCTCCATACCTTATCTTCTATGGAAAGTCTATTAGAATTGTACACATTATCTCTTACAGCCCTCTCCATTGCGACAATGCCTTCAAAGTGATTTATCGTGCTCTCATAAAGGTTCTTTTCTACCATCCCTGCCGAGTTCTTGTTATAGATCTCATAGTAACCATCGATCCAGCTGCTGCGAAGTGCCAGCCCCCTTTTTTCCAGATCGAAAAGGAGCTCATTGATTTTCCCGGAGCTGACAAGACCTGCCAGATGAAGGGTTACCGAGAAGGAAATACCGGGTCCACAGTTTCCGGGATAGGCAGTAAGGTATCCAAAATCCTTATTCCACTCGAACCCAAGGTTCTTTTCAATTTCCGCAATAACCTTTTTCCCATGGAGATATATGCTGTCGAAATGGAATCCATATCCATTCGATACGAATTGAACATGATCCCTCTGATTCAATATGAAGTAACAGTTTTGATCCCGTGACAGGATGAGGACACTGTTATTATATGTATCGTCTTCAAGAATATTTCTTTCAAAGAATATCTTCTTATCATAATTATTGCACTGTTCAAGGTTATAAACAGGCCACCCGCTACAAGATTCGATTCTTCCTATGCTGGTGTTCAGTAGCGTGGTGAGGCTTTCCCTCTCCATTTTACCGAGTTTATGTGCAAATACATACCCTTTCAGATTTCTCCTGAAACGGGTACTGCTTTTGAGCACGATGTCAGCATCGCATTTCTCTTCTGAGCTCCAGATACCTTCGCTTTTTGCAAGTTCTTCAATTGTCACTGACCAATCCTTTTATTCGGCGGAAATCCTTTTCAGGGGACCCTTTTTAAATGAACCCTTCTTCAAAGTATCGTATTCTGTCTCTGATTTCGGCAGCCTTCTCAAAATTCTCAAGTCTGACTGCCTCCCGTAAATCCTTCCTGAGCAGCGCAAGTGTCTTTATAGCACTCCCCTTCCCCGATTGTCTTCTGTCTCGTTCCTGTCCCGGGGAGCGATCTCCAGTAATTGCGTGTGCGAATACTTTATAACAGCCCCCGCAACCGACAAAGCTCGTCTGTTTGAGATCTTTCAAGGTTGTTCCGCACGTTTTACACGTCAATCCGGAATCAGATGGACTGAAGGAATCTCGTGGCTGGATGAGAGCGTCAAGCAGATGATCAAAACTGTTATCCAATTCTTCTGTTTTATCCTGGATATTCATATCCTGCTTGCAGGATCTACATATGTGCAGTGTGATGATTTCATTGTTTTTTATCGTTGTGGAATGAAACTCCGCATTATCCCTCTTACAGAAGGTACATATCATTCTAAACCCCTGCCCTTCGTTTATTAATATACATCAATCACAGGGAGTTAGCAAGGGATTTAAAGCGCCATATTCAAGACGGTAAGTTACATCAGCTTCATCTACAACTGACTGGTTGTGAGTAACAACTATCATGGTGTGCCTGTACTTCCGAACAACCTCAAAGAGCACCTTTTTAATCC
>CAZPCG010000053.1:0-9207 GCA_964584875.1 uncultured Spirochaetota bacterium | reverse complement strand
TGATAGAAAGCGGGGTGGACATCCTGAACCCCGTACAGTACTCTTCGAGGGATATGGACCCGAGGCAGTTGAAAAAGGATTTCGGGAAGGATATCACCTTCTGGGGAGGTGGGGTGGACACTCAGAGGGTCCTCCCGACAGGGACGGCCCGGCAGGTGAAGGACGAGGTGCGCAGGAGGATAGAGGATTTTGCCCCTGGCGGGGGGTTTGTATTTGCCACTGTGCACAACATCCAGCCCGATGTTTCACCTGAGAACATAATGGCAATGTGGGAGGCGCTTCAGGAGTACGGTAAGTATTAATACAAACGCATTAAATCATTTTATATTGTCATTGCGAGCGACCAACGGGAGCGTGGCAATCTCGCTTCATATCCTTTAGATTGCTTCGTCGGTCGTAACGACCTCTTCGCATGGAGAAGGAGATCTTAGTAATGAAGCCTCGTGAACGGTTTGTGACCGCGCTGAACTGTGGAGTGCCCGACAGGGTTCCCGTGTACGACTTCCTCTTCAGCAGACGGCTGATGAGGGAGCTTCTGGGCTACACCACGGAGCTCTACGATGGGGCCACACAGGTGAAGCTTGCGTCAAGATTGGGGCTTGACGGAGTGTTCATCCCCATCAACGGGTACTGTGGCTTCGAAGAGGAGGTTCACGGGGAGGGGGCCCGCTATACAGATGAATGGGGCATAACCTATGTGAAGGGCGGCTGGCCTGTGATGGTACAGGTCGATGTTCCCATCAAGGGCAGGGAGGACTGGAAGAACTACTCCCTGCCGAGACCGGATGCCCCGCACCGGACCTCAATGATAAGGGACGCTGTGAAGGCTAACGAGAGTGATATTGCGATCATCGCAGGCTTCCTTGGGCCCTTTACCATGATGTACTGGTACTTCATGGACCTTGCAACGCTTTCACTGACGGTTTTTGACGACCCGGCCCTTATCGGGGAAATGTGTGATGCCTACACAGGGTGGGTACTTGAATGTGCAAAGATTGCCTTTGATGTAGGGGGTATAGATGTTTTCATGGTCGCGGATGACTGGGGAGGGACGGCGAGCCTCCTCATGTCTCCGAAGCACCTGAGGCAGTTTTTTATCAAGCCCTTTACTGACATTGTGCGGGGGCTCAAGCAATATGGTCTTCCGGTCGCCATGCACAACGACGGAAACCTCTGGGCCGTTCTCGATGACCTCGTCCAAACCGGCATAAACGGTTACCACCCTGTGGAGCGGGCCGCAAGCATGGACCTGGCCGAGGTGAAGCGCAGGTATGGCGGTAAGCTCTGCCCTATTGGGAACATCAACAACAAAACGACCATGGTCACCGGCACGCCGGAAGATGTAGAGCGGGAGGCCCTGGAATGCCTGAAAATCGCAGCGCCGGGAGGCGGCTATATACTTGCAAGTGATCACAGCATCCACGATGATATCCCTCTTGAGAATATCAATGCCTACGTGGAGGCTGCAAAGAAGTACGGAGTGTATCCGCTGAAGTTTTAGAAATTATGGGGACAGTATACTTAATTAACCCAAGTTTACCAAAAAAACTGTTCGTTGAACAGTGAATTTAAAACTTAATTTAAATTCGGTAAGGAGGAAATTTTTATGGCGAGAAAAAGGCTTCTAATCGCTGTTGTTGCTGTACTTGTATTTTTTACCTTCTTTGCCATGGCACAAGCTCAGAAGATCCCGAAGAGGGTCGGATGGGTCGGCAACTACATGATGCACGAGTGGTATCAGAACTTACAGAAAGGAATGATAGCCAGGGCAAGCGAGCTCGGCATACAGCTTGAAGTCCTGGACGCTAACCTCGACATGGCGAGGCAGGTTTCCTTTGCCGAGGACCTCATGGCAAAAGGCGTCGATGTGTTGATCATATCGCCGGTGCAGCAGGAAGGGGCAGTGTCGATCGTTAAGAAGGCCAGGATCGAGGGGATACCCCTTATCATTGAGGCGAGCGCTGTCGAAGGCATGACCACCCTGGTCGCGGTCTGCGATTACGACGTCGGGTTCAAAGGTGGGGTAGAGACGGGTAAGTACGTGAAGAAGTTTCTCGGCGGCAAAGCCCGAATCCTGGCTGTCGACCTGCCGATGCTCAGGCCCTGCATCCTCAGGGTGGATGGTTTCTACGACGGTATCAGGTCGATCATCCCCGATGCAAAGATGGTTCACCGCATCGACGGGCAGGGGCTGAAGGATATCGCCCTCCAGGTCGCAACCGACGCGCTTACCGCAGATCCCAACATCAACGTGATCTACGGGTGTAACGACGACTCGGCGCTCGGCGCCCTCCAGGCATACAGGGCGGCAGGGCTCGATGATAAGAAGGTCGTCGTATGCGGCACAGGCGGTGAGGGGAATGCGTTCATCCACGCCATGAAGGAAGGCGGTCCCTATAAGGTGGAAGCTGCGATGTTCCCTGAAGCGGTCGGTTATGAGTGCATCAACATGGCTGTAAAGCTCTTCAACAAGGAAAAGGTTCCGCCGCACTATGTGACGCCCACCGCAGCACTCACCCAGGAGACATGGAGCAACTACTACAGCCTCGTTGGGGACAGGAGAACGATTAACTGGGATAACGTAAACAGGATCCCGAGGGAAGAAAAGTGTGCTAAGTATTGATGAATTACTACCCCTCTCCTCCCTTCAGGGATGAGAGGGGTATTTGATTTGTGCATACGGCAAGGCGCACATACTATAAAGAGGAGGAGAAGCGAGGTGGAAGTAGCAAAACTGCTCCGAAAGAGAAAGGCTCTGGGCAGGATTGTGCTCTTTAACGAGATCATTCTCGTAGCGATCCTTGTGCTGATCTCCATTGCCATATCCCTCGGAGCGCCCCAGTTCTACAGCACGACGAACATCCTGAATATCCTCAGGGACAGTTCCATGGCCATCATAGCAGGCATTGGAATGACCATGCTCCTCATTACAGGCGAGGTGGACCTCTCCATCGGGTCCCTGGTTGCCTTCGTGGGCGTGGTGACAATGGATATTACGAATAAATCAATGAACGTGTTCCTCGGTGTGCTTTCGGGCATTGGGCTTGGCGCCCTCGTCGGGCTGGTAAACGGGCTTGTCCGGACAAAATTGAAGGTCAATTCGCTCATCGGCACCATTGCGATGCTCATGATTCTCCGGGGAGGGGTCTATCTCTACAGCCTCGCTGCAGTGCAGAACTATCATCAGCTGAAGGCGTTCTACATAATAGGGAACGGGTATGTGGGGTTCATGCCGATTCCCGTCCTCATAATGGTGAGCCTGTACGTTTTCTTCCTGGTAGTGGTGAACAGGACGGTAATGGGCAGGTACCTCTATGCGACAGGCGGCAACTACGCCGCGGCCAAGATATCCGGAATCAAGGTGGATAATTTGAAAATCATCACCTTTGTGCTCAACTCGGTATTTGCGGCTATCAGCGGGGTAATTCTGGTTTCGCGGATGAATTCGGGACAGCCCAATGCGGGCACCGGGTTTGAGCTTTCCGTCATTGCGGGAGTCATTCTCGGAGGGACAAGCCTTGGAGGAGGGGAAGGTACGCTCGTAGGAACGCTCATCGGAGTACTGATTCTGAGGATAATCAACAACGGCATCATTATCCTGAGGTGGAACCAGGACCTGCAGATCGTGATAAGCGGAATCGTTATCATACTGGCTATTTTCATCGACAACAAACGAAAGGTTGCCCGCTCAAGGATCATAACAACGTAACAACTCTTGCTTCACTGTTTGATATATGCAAAGAGCGGTGTTACATTTTTTGTGCCCGGACAAAGGGCTCAACATGCTGTGTGGGGGAGAGTATGAATGGGGTTGCTGACGGCATCGTCCTGAAGGTGGAGGGGATATCAAAGGAGTTTCCCGGCGTGAAAGCTCTCGACAATGTCAGTATTGATTTGAAAAGTGGTGAAGTGCATGCCCTTGTGGGTGAAAACGGCGCCGGAAAATCAACGCTGATAAAGATACTTGCCGGGGTGTACACAAAAGATGAAGGGGAGATATACTTTGAAGGCAGACCTGTGGAGATACACTCTCCTATCGATTCGCTCAGGCTTGGAATCAAGGTGGTATTCCAGGAGCTTGCGCTCATCCCTCATATGACGGTTGCAGAGAATGTCTTTCTTGAATCTTTCCCTTTAAAGAAGAATAAAACCATCGATTGGGTAAAGATGCATGAGCGCACGGCCGATATTCTCCTCTCCATAGGCCTGCCCATAAACCCGCGCAACAAGGTCTCGAGCCTCACAGTTTCCCAGCAGCAGATGGTTGAAATAGCGCGGGCGCTGTCCCACGAAGCGAAGGTGGTGGTTATGGATGAGCCCACCTCGGCTCTGTCCCCCAACGAGATCAAATTCCTGTTCAACGTGATCCAGAAGCTTAAAGAAATCGGGATAGGGATCATCTATGTGACGCACAAACTGGAAGAGGTATTCGAGATAAGCGATCGGGTCACCGTGCTCAGGGACGGGAGGTTGATTGCAACGGAGGAAATCGACAAAACCAGCACAGACGAAGTGGTTAAAAACATGGTCGGGCGCTCGATTAAAACCCTTTTCCCCAGAACCCATTCAGGCAAAGGAAAGGCCGTGCTGAGGATTGAGAACCTCTGGGCGGGGAAGAAGCTCAAGAGTATTTCTCTGAACGTACATGCCGGAGAAGTGGTTGGGGTGTTCGGTTTGTTGGGAGCCGGGAGAACCGAGCTGGCACGGGCAATCTTCGGGCTTGACGTCATTACAAAGGGTAAAATTTTTATCGAGGATCAGGAGCTGAGAACCGGTTCAACGTCACATTCGACGAGAATGGGGCTCGGGCTCCTCACGGAGAACAGGAAGGAAGAGGGGCTGGTGCTGCAGATGTCTGTGGCGCAGAATATTACCCTCGGCTCGATTCGGGATTTCTCCGCCCTCGGTTTGATAAAGCGGAAGGTCGAAACACTGCGTTCATCGGAGTTCGTGGGCAGGTTCGATATAAAGACCCCCTCGCTGCGTCAGAAGGTGATGTTTCTCAGCGGCGGCAATCAGCAGAAGGTTCTGATCGCCCGGTGGCTTATGAAGAAGCTCAAGGTTATCATCCTGGATGAGCCTACGCGGGGAATCGATGTGGGGGCTAAGGCTGAAATTCACAGGCTCATCGATGAGCTTGCGAAAGAGGGGCTTGCGATAATTGTGCTGACATCCGAAATGCCGGAGCTCCTCGGCGTAAGCGACAGGATTATCGTTTTAAGCAACGGCAGGATTACGGGCGAATTTGAAAGAAATAAAGCCACGCAGGAGGAGATCCTTGCAGCAGCTATCGCATGAGAGTGAAATTGCAATGCAGGAGGCCGTGAGCATTTATAGACTGAACCTCCTGAAGAAGATATTTCGTGTCAATGAATTCGGTCTTTTGATCTCTCTTGGCGTTATTTTCGTATTTTTCAGCATAAGCTCGGAATACTTTCTCAACGTGAGAAACATTTCAAATATACTCGGACAGGTGTCTCTCCCGCTTATTGCCGGTGTTGGGCTTGCGCTCCTGCTCATAAGCGGTGAAGTGGATATCTCCATAGGATCGCTTCAGGCGGTTGTTGCCCTCCCCCTCGTCTATGTTATGAACAGGACGGGAAACTTTCCACTGGGCGTCTTTTGTGCACTGGTCACAGGGGCGGTCGTCGGGGTCATCAACGGAGTGGCTGTGACCAGGTTGAAGATACCCTCTCTGATTGCAACGCTTGGTATGTACTATGCTCTAAGAGGAGCCGTGTACCTGATTACAAAAAAGGTTGCCATTGCCGATCAGTCCGGGAGCGATGTCTTCTTCATGATTGGAAACGGGAAGATGTTCGGATTTTTTCCCTACCCTGCCATTTTTATGTTCGTCATCCTCTTCGTGTTCATGTACATTCTTAAAAATACCACCTATGGGAGACGCCTGTATGCGGTAGGGGGGAACGCAGAAGTTTCGCGGGCGCTTGGGATAAATGCGAAAAAGATCAAGTTCAGCGCTTTCGTCATATGCTCCACACTCGCTTCGGTGAGCGCTGTTCTTCTTGCTTCCCGCCTGGGGTCCGCAAACCATTTGGCGGGAACCGGTTTTGAGTTCCAGGTCGTTGCTGCAGTGGTGCTCGGGGGCGTTAGCCTTTCAGGTGGGATAGGTACACTGCTCGGGGTATTGATTGGAGTGCTGATACTCGGCATAATCCAGAACGGCCTCGGTATGATGAACGTCAACACCATGTGGCAGCTTGTGGTTACAGGCTCCATCATCATCTTTTCCGTTGCAATCGATGAGCTGAAGAAACGGCATGAGTAACCTTTGAGGATAGGTATGAGCACCGTCAAGACCTCCCCCTCTAATTGATGAGCTAAAGTGCATGAGTAAAAAGGCAGTAATTATCCTCCCACTCCTCTTTGCAGCCGGCGTATTCATAAGGCTTTTGAGCGGCAGCTCGGTCCTGCATACCGACCTTGTGTACTCACCTGGGAGGGAGGAGAAACCTCCCGGTTCCAGAACCCCTGCCGATGCGGTCAAATCGTTCTACCTGTACCTGAAGAGCGGCGACTATGAGAAAGCCTGGGAGATAAGCCTGGAGCCTGATTGGGCAGGTCAAGGGCGGAGCGTCGAGTACAGGGATGAGGTATCCGGTTCCGGCAGGCAGTTTTCAGGGTGGACGGGCAAGGAGGCTTTCGTTCAGAGGATGAAGGCTGAGCTGGGACCGTTTGGTTCGAAGATCAACCTGCGCTCCGTGGAAGCGGAGGTGGTAGGCGTATTTGATACCGCTCCCTTTGAAGAAACCTATGGACTCGACCAGATTAAAAGCGCCTTCAGGGTAAGGGCAAGTGGCAATCTTTTAGGGGCATGCACGATCTTCAGGTGGGAGAAGGAGCTTGTTGTGCTGGGGATAGGGAAGGGGTACAGGGTTTTTCTCAGCGGCACCAAGAGCAAAAACTCCTACTTCTATCAATCATGGTTTTCAAATCTCGAAAAGGTCGGGCACCTGAGGGGATCTTAGAGGTGAAAGCATACTACTTCGACAATGCTGCAACGTCCTGGCCCAAGCCACGCTCTGTTTTCAGGGCACTGCGCCATTACATCATTCACGGAGGTGGGAACCCGGGGCGTTCAGGGCATGGAAGATCGATCGATGCAGGGAGAACCGTTCTGGATACCCGGATGCTCCTTGCCAGGCTTTTCAACGTGGAAGACCCCTCTCGAGTTGTGTTCACGAAAAATGCAACCGAAGCGCTGAACCTCGCGATACTCGGCACACTGAGAAGAGGGGGGCATGCTATCACCACAAGCATGGAGCACAACTCTGTGATGAGGCCTTTAACATTCCTGAAAAGTCAGGGTATAGATGTAAGCGTTGTAATGTCGGACGAGTCAGGAAGGGTTGATCCGGCTTCTCTGCGAAGAGAGGTCAGGGCAAACACATCATTAATCGTCGTTACCCACGCCTCCAACGTTACCGGAACGATCAATGATATCGAAGGCATTGGAAGCTTCTGCAGGGAGATGAAAATTCCCTTTCTGGTCGATGCCGCACAGACTGCCGGGGTCCTGCCGATCGATGTGAAGAAAATGCACATCGAACTTCTGGCATTCAGCGGTCATAAAGGGTTGCTTGGACCGCAGGGCACGGGAGGATTGTACATTAGCCCTGATGTAATTGCTCCTGAGCCCCTGATGATAGGTGGAACCGGCAGCCTTTCAGATAGAGAGGAACAGCCTGATTTCATGCCTGACAGATATGAGAGCGGGACCCTGAACGTGGCTGGTCTTGCAGGGCTTGTGGCCGGTGTCCGGTACATTATGGGACAGGGGATTGATAGAATCGTTAGCTTTGATCGGCATCTCCTTCACATCTTCCTGAATGAGCTTTCCGGAGATGAAAGGTTCATCATTTACGGCCCGGCAGATGGAGAGGGACAAACCGGGGTTCTATCGTTGAACATCAGAGGCTTGCTGCCCTCCGATGTAGGTGAGACTCTGGAAAGTGAGTATGGGATACAGACCCGGATTGGACTGCACTGTGCCCCCTCCGCCCACAAAACCATGGGAACCTTTCCCCACGGAACGGTAAGGTTCAGCTGGGGGGTATTTACCCGTGAAAAGGATGTGCTGTGGGTTTCGAAGGTTTTAAGAAAGATAGCCTCAAGGGCTGGTTGATACATAAAGATTTGCCTCAGTTTACCCTTTGCTGAATGAAAGTTTATTCCGGAAAAAAGGGCATGCTACCTCATGTTAAAGAGAAAGAGAGGGAAGGGAAAGGCCGATCTTACGGGTCTTGATGGCGTTGTAACCTTCTTCGGCTCCCACCATGCCCTCAGGGCGGAGGAGGTGCTTCGCAAACACGGGATGAAGGCGGTGCTTGTTCCAGGACCCAGGGAGATAAGTCCAAACTGCGGAGTAGCCCTTCGTTTCGCCTATGGCCAAATGGAGAGGGTTGTAGCTCTTTTCAATGAATACCTGGTACACTACGAGGAGATACACCACTATCCACCACGATGATCTTTTTGCAGGTGTTCAGGTTCGAATGGGTCCGGTTCGAATGGGTCCGGATTGAAGATCCTTTTTTTAAAGTTCAATGGGTATAAAAGCCGGTGAGCCTAAATTACCAGAATTCTTCTAAAGGAGATTAGTGAGGCTATTAAAGGCAAAAGAGGCTATATAATGAAAAAGAGATACCTCAAGCCCTGGGTATTTGGCATAGTGGCGGGGTGTATGATTGTTTCTGCTGAAGCCTTTTTAAATTTTTACCCACCATCTGCATACGCTTTCTGCCTGACCTGCCACGCAAGGGACCTCGTCAATACCATCGTCAATGGCCTCTTTCATGCCAATTTTCAGACCGCATCCCTTGCAAATCGTGTGGTTATGGTTACCTCTCCTGCGGTTCTGATCGGGGCATTTATAGCCGCGTATATCTCTGGAGAGCACAAAAAACAGAGGGCTGAGAAACCTCTTTTATTCTTTCTCTATGGATTCACAGTGATGACGGTGGGCATTCTCATCTTTGGCTGCCCAACCAGAATTACCATAAGGGCAGGATATGGAGACATCTACGGGATTGTTGCTCTTACAGGCATGTTTGCAGGAATAGCGATAGGTACATCGATTGTGAGGAGAATCGGGCGGTTAAAGGTTTCAGGTACAGGCAACGTTTCACATCTAAAACATAAAAACTTACGATAAAGTCATAATAACATGAACTTTCAATCCTCCCATCC
>CAZPCG010000052.1:0-9441 GCA_964584875.1 uncultured Spirochaetota bacterium | reverse complement strand
GAATAATAGGGTAGATGGTTGAGGATCGGAAGCGCACTATCAATTCATTGAAATCAGGGCATTTGTCATGGGAAAAATTCTCGTAACACCAAGGTCCCTGACCAGGGAGGGTCATCCATCCCTTGAGCGGCTGAAGAGAGCGGGGCACGATATCATTTTTTCAACGCCCGGCATACAGCCCGACGAGGATGAGCTCCTGAAGCTCCTTCCAGGCTGTGTGGGTTACCTTGCCGGCGTTGAGAGGGTTTCGGCCAGGGTGCTTGAGGGCGCAAAGGGGCTGAAGGTCATCTCACGGAACGGGAGCGGGGTTGACAACATCGACCTGGAGGCTGCTGAAAGACTTGGAATCACCATCTGCAAGGCTGAAGGGGCAAATGCAAAGGGGGTTGCCGAGCTGACCATAGGGCTCATGTTCGCCCTGGTGCGCTCCATTCCCTTCCATGATGGCAGAATGAAGGCGGGAGCATGGGAGAGGCGAAAGGGAGTTGAACTCGAAGGAAGGGTGCTCGGGCTTGCAGGCTGCGGGCAGATAGGGAAAGAGGTTGCCTCAAGGGCGCTGGGGCTTGGCATGGAGGTCCGGGCCCACAGGCGAAACCCAGACCGCTCTTTTTCTCCATCGGAGAGGTTCAGATGGGTCCCCTTCGATGAGCTTTTAAAGTACTCAGACATCATAAGCCTGCACAGACCTGCCACACAGAGCGGTGAGCCTGTCATCACGGCGGAGGTTATTGGCAGGATGAAGAGGGGCGTTTTTCTCATAAACACTGCCCGTTCAAGCCTCATCGACGAGCAGGCTGTGCTTGAGGCGCTTGATGATGGACGCATCGCGGGTGTTGCGACCGACGTGTATACTAAGGAGCCGCCGGAGGACCTGAGCCTTGTTAATCATGACAGGGTCATTGCAACGCCCCATCTTGGAGGGTTCACGGAGGAGAGCGTGGACCGGGCAACCGGGGAGGCAGTTGAGAATTTACTGAAAGCCATGTGAATCATGCCTTCATTCAACCAGGACTTATCTCTCTCACTTTTTAATGTGCAAATTGTAATCATCCTGGAAGGGTTGAGATTGCTTCGGCTTCGCCTCGCAATGACAATTAGTTGCTTACCTGATTGATACAGGTATTAATTTTCGGATGGAATATATTTTTGAAGATTGCATTTTTAATACTAACGAGGAGTAAGAATGGAACCGAAAGAGCTTTTTTCAAAGATGGAGCAGTGCGGTGTGGTGCCGGTTATCGCAATCGAGTCTCCAGAGATGGCGCTTCCCCTTGCCGATGCGCTGATCGAAGGAGGGCTTCCCGTTGCTGAGATAACCTTTCGAACATCCGCTGCAGCCGAGGTCATTAGCAGCCTTAAAAAAAAGAGACCGGGGCTTCTACTTGGAGCGGGTACAATTCTATCGGTGGAAAACCTGGTTCGGGCCGGTGAGTGTGGTGCGGTGTTCGGAGTTGCACCGGGACTCAACCCCGCCATTGTTAAAAAAGCAGTTGAGATTGGCTTTCCTTTCTTCCCCGGGGTAATGACGCCGTCAGAGATAGAACAGGGGCTATCATTTGGAATAAATGTGCTCAAGTTCTTCCCTGCCGAGGCAAGCGGTGGCATTGCAATGCTCAAAGCTGTTGCGGCGCCCTACGGGCATCTCGGGGTTCGTTTCATTCCCACTGGAGGGTGCAATATCCGCAATCTCGAGGACTATTTGAGGCTGCCCCAGGTACTGGTCGTGGGCGGCACCTGGATTGCTTCCAGGGAGATGATATCGGGTGGAAAGTGGGATGAGATCAGGAAGAATGCTTCAGATGTTGCCAGCGTTGTAAAACGGGTGCGGGGGAAGATGTGAGAATGACGGTTCCGGGATGTATGATGAAATGCATACCGGACGGTGTTGAGGAAAACGCGGGAAATGCTGAACGAGAGTTATAACTGGAGGGGTGGATGATGAAACCGAAGGTGCACAACGGGACGGTCGTTTACCCGTTTTCTGTCGGTTGGGACCCGAAGGATGGAATCATGGACGATCCTGACAACCACATCCGGCGGCACCTGAGCGGGCTAACCGGGATGTTCCTCGACAGGAATGCGGCTGAAGCCTGGCTCAGGGAAAAGGGCGATGTCCTCGTTTATGAGGTGTACGAGAAGGAGATACCTGCAAGAGATGGGGAGGTTCAATTCTGTTCGAGCATAACCCATCCCGGAAGGATCGGCGGTGAGTACTTCATGACAAAGGGGCACTTCCATGCCCGCAGGGATACAGCCGAGATATACTACTGCATCAGGGGGAGAGGCTGCATGCTGATGGAGCTTGAGAGTGGGGAGTACGTTCTTGAGGAGATGCGTCCTGGCAGAACGGTGTATGTTCCTGCGTATTACGCGCACCGCTCTATCAATACAGGGGATGAGCTGCTCATCTCCCTTGCTGTATACCCAGGCGATGCGGGGCACGATTACGGTTCCATAGAAACAAGTGGTTTCAGGCATCTCGTTGTTGAGAGGGATGGGAAGCCTGTTGTGATTGAAAATCCCAGGTATGGGAAGATGGGAAAATGATTGGAGGAGGCGCGGATGCTGAAGGGCGGATATATGGGAAAGGTTCTGCGGGTCAATCTATCGGAGAGGAATTTCAGGGTTGAGAGTCTTGACGAGTCAGAGGTTATGAAGCTCCTGGGAGGGCGTGGCATTGCAGCAAAACGGTACTATGATGAAATCTCTCCGGAGGTAAAACCCTTTGATGAGGCCAACAAGGTCTTCTTCTTTACCGGACCACTCACCGGGGTACGCCTCCCGTCCACAACGAAGTTTCAGCTCAGCACGAAATCGCCTGAAACGGGGATGTACCTCTGTTCAAACTGCGGAGGCGATTTCGGGCCTCAGCTCAAGCAGTGCGGTTTTGACGGGCTCATCATCGAAGGGAGAGCTGACAAATGGACATATCTGATCATAAAGGATGACATGGTTAGCTTTGGGGATGGAAGCTCCTGGAAGGGGTTTGCAACTGATAAGGCGCGCACACTTCTCTACAAGGCCATCGGAGACACCCGGGCCGGTATTATGGCAATAGGGCCTGCGGCTGAGCGCCTGGTGAGATTCTCGTACATCAATGTTGACAGCAGGGCCTTCGGCCGCGGAGGCGCAGGTGCGGTTCTGGGCTCGAAGAAGCTTAAGGGGATTGCCGTTAGCGGCAGCGGGAAGATACCCGTTGCCGATAGAGAGAGGGTTGAGGCAATCAGGAAGGCAGCAATCAAGGACCTCAAAGTATCACGGGCAACCCATACCAAGTACGGCACCCCACAGTACATCGAGGTTATCAACGAGCTCGGGTGCATGCCAACGCGTAACTTCCAGACCACATACTTCGAGGGTGGAAGCAGGGTCGATGCTCACACGATGTACGATCAGTACCTAGAGAAAAACTATGCCTGCTACATGTGCCCGGTGGCGTGCGGGAAGATCAATGTGGTAAAGGACGGTCCATTTGCCGGGGCGAGGGCAAGGACAGAATATGAAACAATCGGTCTTCTCGGCCCAAACTGCGGTATCGATGACTTTGGGGCAATCGTAAAGGCGAATCAAATCTGTGATGAAATGGGCATAGACACCATGTCCGCAGGAAATGCCGCATCGCTCACCATGGAGCTCTTCGAAAGGGGCATGATTTCGAAGGATGATACGGGAGGCATTGAAGCCCGCTTCGGAGATGCACAGGCCCTCATAGGAATAATCAGGCTCATCGGGGAGCGGCGCTGCATCGGAGACCTGCTTGCTGAGGGGATGGCTCATGTGGTGAGGGAAAAACCCGCCTGGCGGCCCTATATACTCGCGGTGAAAGGGCTGCCCTTTGCAGCTTACGACCCGCGCAGCTTTTACGGCAACGCCCTCACGTACGGCACCTCGAGCAGGGGAGCATGCCACAACGTGGGCGGGTGGACGATACGCCATGAGCTTTTAAGCGGTGAGTACGACCGGTTTGCCCTCAATGGGAAGGGGGCACTGGTGAAGAGCGTGCAGGACAACAGGGCATACGTGGACAGCCTCGGCATCTGCACCGTTGTGCGAGGTTCCATGAACTTCTCCGATAACCCCACGGGGGATGTGATGTCGGCTGTTACCGGGTATGATTTCACCCCCGAGCTTGTAGAGATTGGGGAGAGGATATATACCTTCGAGCGTCTCATACTCAACAGGGAAGGAATAGGACGGAAGGATGATATGATGCCCGAGCGTATACTGAGGGAGGCGGTGCCTTCCGGGCCGATAACGGGGCGGACCCTGACCCGGGAAATGTACGAGACCATGCTTGATGAGTACTACGTTGAAAGGGGATGGGACCATGACGGGGTTCCAACACAGGAAAGCATCGAAAGGCTTGGGTTGCAGGAATTGCTATAAGGGATATGAAAGCATTACCATAACAATTAAATACCTCGTCACCCTGCGTGACAGGGCAGGGAGAAACGAGGAAGAGGTTTCCTTCAAGCAAGGCAGCACCCTGGAGGATGTTACAGGCTGGCTCCAGAAACGCTACGGTATTGCCCTGCCCGATCCTCACATAATGGCAATCCTCAATGGCCGGGGATGGGAGCAGTTTCCTGCAAAACTTGGGACGAAGCTTTGCGAGGGTGATGTCATCTGCCTCTTCCCACCAGTTTCCGGGGGTTGATGGTGACTGAGGAGAGGGGAGAACCCAGGTACGGATGTGAAGAATTATGGATGATAGGGATGTCTCATTGAGCGGAGCTGAAAAGGAGCGGTACAACCGCCAGATCATCTATCCTTCTTGGGGTGAAGCGGCGCAGAAGCGGATCAGAGAAGCCACGGTATTGATTGCGGGAGCCGGTGGTCTTGGAAGCTCCGCAGCTATCTATCTTGCAGCAGCGGGAATTGGATGCATAAGAATCTGCGATTCTGACAGGGTGGAGCTCTCAAACCTTAACCGGCAGGTCCTCCATTCGGATGAGGACATCGGGAAACCAAAGACACGGTCTGCGGTGAAAACGCTAACCAGGATAAATCCCCATGTGCGGACTGTGGCGCTTTGTGAAACGATCTCAAAGAAGAACATCGCAGGGATTATTGGCGATGCTTCCATAGTTATAGATTGCCTGGACAATTTCGAAACAAGATTTGTGATAAACGCATATGCCGTGCAGCACGGGCTCCCCTTCGTGCATGCAGGCGTATACGGGATGGCGGGGCAGATTACCTTCATTCATCCGCCGGAAACTCCATGCCTGCAGTGCATCTTTCCCTCTGCACCTCCACGCGAAACCTTTCCCATTGTTGGTGCAGCACCGGGTGTATTAGGGTGCCTCGAGGCTCTGGAAGCCCTCAAGTTCCTTGCAGGGATAAACACACTTTTCAAAAACAGGCTGCTCATCTGGGAGGGAGATATGGGAAACTTCGAGGAGATCAGGATTGAAAAAAATCCATCATGTGCAGTGTGCTCAGGAATCGGTGCTGCGAAAGAATAATTGATTTTTGACAGCCTGTATGATCCTCACGCAATATTTAAAATCGCATTCGGTACGCATTAGTCAACGAATCTGATTTTTATCATCCAACGATTACCTGGGCGGGTAGATGTCATCAGAGGTGTAGGGTTTTCCATCACGCCCCTTTGAGAAGATAACGTAGCCTGTGCCGAGCTTATGGTACTGGTAATCGCGCCCCCATGCATCCTCTATGACGGACCGTTCGGTAATCCCCTTCTTCAGCAGAATTTCCTCAAGAACGTTGGGATATTCGCCTTCTTCCTCCCTGTAGAGTTCAAGTGCAATCCGCATGGTTTTTAAGCCATCCCTTGTGATGATGGTGTTGACCGAGTTCTTGGGAGATCCCCTGCCGTTGCAGGAAAGCAAGGTGAAGGTGAGCAGAAAAAAGATACCAATAAATGCCTTTTTTGCCGTTGCAATCACCCCTCTTTCTATAATCCTCACCCCAAGCACAGCCTGATAAAATTCAAATGCTGCCTGTCAAAAGCCGGGATTACCAGAAATGGTCCGGTTTGTATATTTGTCTATCTCCGTAACGATGCGGTCGATAGAGCCCCTGCCTGCCATTCTTATTTTACCATTTTCCTCGATTTCTTTCAAAAGGTTACCGTTTGCAAGGGTTTTGAGAATAGTTGATGCAAGCAGCATTGGATCGGGAGGAAGCAGGATAAGAGATTTTCCAAGCAGCCTCTTCTGAGCCTTCATGAACTTTTCTGTGATCTGTGGACCTTTTCCCCAGAACCCGAAAACGGGCTTCCCCAGACCTGCAGCCTGCTCATTCCCTGTGCCGGATACCCCCAAAACCGCTGTGGATTCATTGATGATATCACCGAATATGCTTTTTGATATGAAAACTTTACCATCAGACCCAGGCAGTTCGTAATAGTTATACAGCGGTTCACCATACCTTTCCACCGAAGATCTGTACTTCAACCCGAAAAGCCTGACCACAGCAGTTTCCTCAAGCTGGGGGGAGAGGGCCATGGCGTAGTGGAAGCGCCCCCCCACGCTGGACAGGCTTTTAATAGTATGTAAGATGACCTTCAGATTCTCATAAGCCTCCTGTTTGCTACCAGGAAGGATGCCGATGATCTCCCGGTCCCGGGGAAGTACCCTGTGGTTACAGATCGAGAAGCAGTCCATCATGGGATTTCCCTCGCACTGCACATGCCCGAGACCCTTCGAGCGAAGGAAGTCCCTTGTTTTTTCATCCCGCACGTAGATCAGACCGGCAAACCGTTTCATCCACCTCCGCTCGATGACACTGTAGTGCTGCTTGAAGGGCTTCTTAGATCCGTACCACTCTGACTGCTGGACACCAATGAAGACCTTCTTCACCCTGGGATGTTTTGTGTAAAGTGAGGTAAAAAGGAGCAGGTATGGGTCACCGACGATGATGAGGACGTCGAAATACCTCGAAGCTTTTCCAAGGTTACGGCCCATGCGGTAGGTTTTTTGTATGAATCCTTTACGCATGTCTTTAATAAAGCCGCTGATGCTGCGCAAGAAGCCTTCGGAGGGAAGAAGGGCTCCTTCTCCTGCAAGCTCTATACCCATCGATTCATAGAATCTGCCGGGGCCGACCGTTGGAAAGGCTCTGATGATGTGTAGAAACCCCCTTTGGAGGATTCTCTTTGCAATGTGAGCAGCAATGGCATCCTCACCGTATCCATTTGAAATGAACAACAGCTTCGCTTTCATGGCTGATCGCTATCCTCGGGAATAACGGTGTTCCTGAGGATTCCAATTCCCTGGACTTCTACCTCTATGGTGTCGCCTGGCTTCATGCCGCCAACCCCGGATGGTGTACCCGTTGTGATAATGTCACCGGGGTTGAGTGTCATGATGTGTGAGATATATGAGAAGAGCCTGAACATTGGAAAGATGAAATGTTTCGTGTTGGAAGATTGACGGAGCTCGGCGTTCAACCGTGAGTAAATGTCGAGGTTGTGGGGGCTGATCTCTGTCTCGATAACCGGACCTATGGGGCAGAAGGTATTGAAGGATTTGGCCCTGGTCCACTGACCGTCTTTCTGCTGCAGGTCCCGTGCCGTAACATCGTTCAGGCAGGTATAGCCCAGTATGTAGTGCTGGGCTTCATCCTCGCGCACTCTGTACGCCGTTTTTTTTACAACAGCGGCAACCTCCGCCTCATAGTCGACCCGTTTTGAGGCTCGAGGATAGATGATGCTGTCCTCATGGCCTATGATTGATGAGGAGGGTTTTATGAAGAGAACAGGTTCTTCGGGAATATCCTTGTTGAATTCTTCAGCATGGTCCTTGTAGTTAAGCCCAACGGCGATTACTTTGGAGGGAAGAACGGGGGGGAGAAATTTAATATCCTCAGGCTTATAATCTGCATCTTCTATCAGTGAGAAACCTGTAAAGATGTCACCCCTGGCACGATAGATGCGATCGTCCTTCATAACGCCGAAATGGGTACAATTTTCAACCATAAACCGTAAAAGTTTCACTAAAAGCCTAACCTTTTTCCTGCTGGATAGTGTATGCTTTCTGTGTTAATTTAATATAATAAAAAAAGACTGCGTTTTGAAAGCTTATAAAATGTACTGAGAATAATCCAGGAGCAATCGAGTTAATGGAGCCAGGACATGAAGAAATGTGTATTTTTCACGCTGTTTTTCTTTGCATGCTCAAGCCTGTTTGCCAGGGATATCGAAGTCTCCTTCTGGCACAGCCTTGGATTCCATGTGAAAGAGCTCATTGAGGAGATGGCCCGGGAGTACAATAAAACCCATCCGGGTGTTAAAGTTACCCCTGTGTTTCAGGGTCTCTACGAAGAGATGCAGGTAAAGATGCTTGCCTCTGCCGTAACCCGCCAGCTTCCCGATATTGCGCAGGTTCAGTTTGAGTACCTCGATCCCTACGTCGTCAATCGCCTCATCGTGCCGATCGACAGCTCCATCCCTGGTGAGGATAGGGTGGATATCCCGGAAAAGTTTTGGGACCTTGTCAGGAGAGATGGAAAAATTTACGGTGTGCCCTTCGGTGTGAGCACGACTGTATTCTTTTACAATGAGGATGCCTTCAGGAGGGCTGGACTTGATCCAGACCGGTCTCCATCAACCTGGGAAGAGATGATAAAAATCGGGAAAGTATTGACCCGGGACACCGATGGCGATGGTGTGGTTGACAAGTACGGGATGATGTTCTGGCTTGACGGGTTTTATGGATTTCTCCCATTCCTCTGGGCCAATGGGGGGGAGATCCTTTCCGGGGATGGAAAACGGGTTGTTCTGACTTCGGAGGAGATGATAAAAACGACGATGATGCTTCGTGATCTCGTGTACAGGTATCGAATCATGCCTCAGAAGTGGACCGACTGGGAGGGAGGACAGGCCTTCCTCACGGGTAATCTTGCCATGGGGCCATTCACCAGCGCAGTCATTGCCTACGGTGAACAGAATCTGCCATGGAAGCTGAGAGTTGTCCCTATGCCGTCAATCAATGGGAAGCGGTATACGGTGCTTGCGGGATCGTGCCTGGTTAATTTTGCCTCCAGCAAAAAAAAGAGGAAAGCCGTCGATGATTTTATGTTCTGGCTTGTGAATAAAGAGAATACCATTAGACTTCACAAGGTTGTGGGGTATATCCCGGTACGCACATCAGCACTCAACTCTCTGGAGCTGCGAGCCTTTCACAGGGAAAATCCAAACTTCAGGGTGCCAGTAGAAAGTCTTGAGTTTGCACGTCCTCTCCCTTCCCTTGTTGAATACTACAAAATCAATAAAAGGCTCAGGGATATGCTCCAGCGCATCTTCATGGAGGGGGCTGACATAATTACAGAACTGAAAAAAGCAGAGGACGAGATAAACATAAAGTTCGAGTAATTAAAAATAATACAGTCTTCCCCCGTTTCAAGATTGATCCCGGGCTTCAGTTCTTCCTTTCAAAGCTCATCGGCTATCTCATCATCGGCATAGGTATCACC
>CAZPCG010000051.1:0-9607 GCA_964584875.1 uncultured Spirochaetota bacterium | reverse complement strand
TAACTTCAAAGTAAAAGGGTCTGGGATAAATTCATATTGGTTGAAAATATCTGCGAGCGTTCGTATATTGTCCCATGTCCGGATGCATGCTGGTGCAGCATACATGGCTTTGAGGGCGGTCAACTGCATTGGGGTCAGCATGGTTTTAAGAATGAATAAGTGGGGGGAAGATGAAGGCGGCGGTACTTGAAGAATTGAACAGAATTATCGTAAAGGATGTACCTGAGCCTAAGTGCGGACCAGATGAGGCCATACTGAAGGTCGAGGCCTGCGCGGTTTGCGGCTCCGACATCAGGATTTACCATTACGGAAACGAGAGGGTGCACATGCCTGCCGTTACAGGGCATGAGGTCTCGGGTACTGTCGTGGAGAAGGGTAAGGGAGTGACGAGTTTGGAGGTTGGCGACAGGGTTGCGCTGGGTGCCGATGTTCCCTGCGGGAAGTGCTACTGGTGCCAGAATGGCATGGGAACGAATTGTAAAATAAACTACGCCATAGGCTACCAGTTTCCCGGAGGATTCCAGGAGTACATGTTGCTCAATAAAACGACCCTCGATTACGGGCCTGTGACGAAGATCACGCATGACGTGAGCTTCGAGGAGGCTGCCCTGGCCGAGCCGCTTGCCTGTGCGATAAACGGGCTCGAGCTTGCGCAGTTTTCCCTCGGGAAGAGCATCTGCATAATAGGCCTCGGCCCGATCGGCTGCATGATGCTTGAGCTGACCAGGGTTTTTGGGGCCTCAAAGGTATTTGCGGCCCAGCGCTCCCTGGGGAGGCTCGAGATTGCGAAGCAGTTTTTACCGGAGGCGAGGTTCATTGCTACCGAGAGGGAAAACCTTGTCGAGACCGTGCTCAGGGAAACGGACGGTGAGGGGGTTGATCTGGTCATAACTACGGCAGGAACGGTGCAGGCCCACCTCGACGCCATACACATGGTGAGGCACCGCGGTTTTGTGAACCTGTTCGGTGGGTTGAAGAACCAGCCTCCCCTCTGCATCGATTCAAACCTTATACACTACAGGGAGTGCTTCGTCATGGGAAGCCACGGTTCGCTGCCCCGCCACCACGAGAAAGCCGTTGGCCTGATTGCAAAAGGCCATGTCAATGCAAAAAAGTATATATCCAGGGTATTCTCACTGAAAGATATCAAGACAGCCTTTGACTACCATGAGTCACGCAAGGGACTGAAGGTTATTGTGAAGCCGGGGGCATAGAGTAATTTACAGGATGCGGATATGGGGAGAATAAGGATCGCACCGTCCATGATGTGCGCCGATTTTCTAAACCTGAAAAAGGACATCGACATATTTATCGAACGTGGAATAGATTATCTGCACATCGACATCATGGACGGCCACTACGTGCCAAATTTCACCTTCGGTGTTGATTTCTGCAGGGCCCTTGCCTCCTATACATCGATCCCGCTCGATATTCACCTCATGGTGGAGAACGCAGAGCGCTACCTTGCGGACTTTGCCTCTTTCAAGAATTCAATTTTGAGCTTTCATCCTGATGTCTGTTACCACCCCTTTAAGACCATTGAGCTCATAAAGAGCTGCGGCGCAAAGGCGGGAATCGCCCTCGATCCTTCCCTTCCCCTCGAAGCGATCAGGCATCTCCTGCCGGAAGCTGACATGGTGTGCGTGATGACCGTGAATCCGGGCTACGCAGGTCAGCCCCTGGTCCCCGGCTCCCTCGAGAAGCTTGCAGAAATTGCAAGCTACCTCAGGGAGAGGGCTCCTGAGGTCGATGTTGAGGTTGACGGTAACGTTAGCTGGGAGAACATTCCCGGGATGCTTGAGGCAGGGGCCGGGGTTCTCGTTGCAGGGAGCTCGTCGATCTTTGAGAGGGGAGGGGATTTGAGAAAGAACATCGTGAGGTTAAGGTCGATGATAGAGAGTTGCTCCGAAAGGGATAAACCTGTAAAGCATTGATCATGCGGAAAGCGAGTACCTCGATCAATATTGCTTCGTCAGTCGCCTCCGGCTCCTTCATCGTAATGAGAACCTGATTCTGGGAAGAACATCGAATCGGCAAATACCTTCTGAAAGTCCTTGCGGACTGCAAGTTCAATGTACTCAGTGTTTCGTGATATCTCACACGCTTCCTTTCTGAGCTCCTTTGCAAGAAGTACCATCTTCGCCCCCGTACCCGCCGCATTACCGATGAACTTTATCCTCTCGGTGGGTATGTCGGGAAGGAGCCCCACCCGCTTTGCCTGAGAGCGCCGTATGTAGTTGCCAAAAGCGCCTGCAAGAAGAACCTCTTTTATATCTTCATCCCCGATGCCGAGGATCTGTTTGAGGATCTGGTAGCCGGCAAAGATGGCCCCCTTTGCAAGCTGGGTCTCCCTGATATCCTTCTGGGTGAGGAGTATGGGCTTGTGGGTCTGGGTTTCATCACTCCGGGCAAGGATGAATGAGGTGCCGAACTTCTCGTGCTCGACCAACCTCTCCCTCACAAAACCAGGTACGCCTGAAGGGAGGTCTTCCCTTTTCAGCAGTTTCCCCCTCCTGTCGATGACACCTATTCTCAAAAGCTCGGCAATGCTGTCGATGAGCCCCGTTCCGCAGATGCCGATCGGCCTGGCGTTTCCGATGGTGTTTATTTCAACCTCGTCGCTGGTAATGACCACCTGCTCGATTGCGCCCTCAGCAGCCCGCATGCCGTAGGTTATGCGTGCCCCTTCAAAAGCGGGCCCGGCTGCAGTGGAGCAGGCTATGAGCCGTTCTGTGTTTCCCATGACCAGCTCCCCGTTGGTCCCTATGTCGATTGCAAACTTAAGCTCCCTGCTCTTGTGTATCTCAGATGCGAGGATGACTGCGACGGTGTCACCTCCGACGAAACCTGCGATGTTCGGCATTGCATAAACCTTGCCGTACCGGTTTATGCGCAGGCCGAGCTCTGAAGCCCGTACATCGATGTTCGACCTCAACACTCCGACGTACGGGTTCAGCGCAAGGTGCTGCGGATTGAGCTTCAGAAAGAGGTGGTTCATCGTCGTGTTACCGGTTGTGGTGATCTCGTATATGAACTTCCTTTCAATTCCCGCTTGATTTACGAGATCTGTAATGATACCGTTTATGCATGAGATGATTTGTCCATGAAGGTCCTCAAGCCCATCCTTTTTCGTTGTTGTATAGTGAATCCTCGAGATGACATCATCGCCGTAGCTCGTCTGGGGGTTGGTCCTGGATGAAACTGCAGGCTGCTTCCCTGTATTGAGGTTCAGGAGGTACCCCACGACAGTTGTCGTTCCTATATCTACAGCAACACCGTAACTTTTGTCCGACTTATCCCCCGTCTCGATTCCGATTATCTCATCGCCGTTGAGAACTATGGTAGCGTTGTAATCCGACTTTCTTATTTTGACTGGAAGCCTTCTCAGCACATCCACCGGAACCTTCGGCCCCGGGTTGCCCAGCTTCAAAGCATCCCAAACCCTGTCCAGGTCGGAGCGCGGGTCTGTAAGCGTTGGCTCATCCATCTTCAGAAAGATCTTTTTAATGTTGGGGGAGAGCTTGAGCGGTCTTTCGATTCCTTCCGTGAGGATTTTCTGCTCGAAGAACCTTGAGGAGACTGGCACCTCAACTACCATGTCGCTCTTTACTTCGGCTCTGCAGGCAAGAACGTTACCTCTTTTCAGCTCGGCGTCTGTCAGAAACTTTTCAGACCCCTTTTGCTCGTAGCTCCCCTGTATCACACGCACCCTGCACTGCCCGCAGTTACCTCTGCCTCCGCAATCAGCCCTTATGATGATGCCTGCCTCCTCCGCCGCCTCAAAAACAGACGTTCCGCGGAGAACGTATACCCCTTTCCCCTCCGGTTGAAATGTAACCCTGTACCTCTTCTCTAGCATGTGCACGCCTTCTATTGAGCTGTTTTAATAAGAAAATGGACTGACATCACCAGAGCAAACCGCAGGTTATCTCATCTCCTGGCCGCCGGTCACGTTGATAGCCTGTCCTGTCATGTAGGAGGCTTCATCCGAGATTAAAAAGAGGAGGACACTGGTTACATCATCGTAGGTACATCCTCTTTTAAGCGGCACCTGATCGGTGTACTTCTGCCTCACCTCTTCCTCGCTGATTCCCCATTTTACGGCGTACTGCTTGAAGAGGCTGTGCACCCAGAGCGGAGAATCGAGCAGATTACCGGGACAGATGGCATTGACCCTGATGTTGTAGGGGGCGAGATCGAGCGCTATGCTCTGGGTAAACCCGATTCCTGCAAACTTCGATGCCGCATAGGCTGAGTTCTTGTAGCTTCCCTTTTTCCCCGATTTTGAGTTTATCTGTATGATGACGCCACTCCTCTGTTCCTTCATTACCTTTGCAGCTTCGCGGGCGCAGAGGAAGTATCCGGTGAGATTCACATCAATGATCTTTCTGAAGTCATCGGAGGGAAAATCAGTCAACTCGTGGGCAATCACCATGCCTGCGTTTGCAACGAGGATATCGAGTTTTTTGAATTCAGAAACAGTTCGCACCACCATCGCTTCGACCGCCTGCTCGCAGGTGACGTCAACTTCTATACCGAATGACCTCACACCGCAGGTCTGCACAAGAATGCGGGCTACCTCCTCGGCATTCTTTCCACGTATGTCTGCAACGACGGTGTGAATGCCCTTTTGAGCAAGCTTCCTGCAGATGGCTTCCCCAAGGCCCTGCCCTCCGCCGGTCACAATGGCAACTCTCCCCTCAAGTGATGACATGTAATCTCCAGTTTTAAGCCGAAGGTCTATGCAACATCCCCGCTCTTATTCTCGAGGCTTGACAGGACCTGCTCCATGCCCTTCTATTGAATGAAAGCTCCCGTTGCAAGGACTCACTCTCCTTCTATATCGAGCATCTTGTCCAGAAGCGCCGCTTCAGCCTCCCGCGTCCACTTTCCGTTCTTGGAAAGATGGACGCCGACATCGGGATGCTTGTCTTTTAATTCTCTGAGCGACAGAAGATCGAGGTTTTTAATGTGGGGGTATACCACGATCTTTCCTGGAAAGCTTCCAGTTCTTACAGCATCGATTCCCTGCCACACGTCATTCATTCCAGAAATACCTGCCACGGAGCTGTTCGTGTCGAGCTCTCCCTTCTCCAATTTCCTGAGTGTGAATTCCATGTCATCGATTGACGACCCGCTTGAGCCAATGAAGCGAACTCCTTTGGTGGCAACATCCTTAATATTGAGTTTGGTGATGGTTCCCTTTGACACGCCGGCGAAGATGTTAAGAACGGCTCCTTTTCCCAGGTATGAGGCGGAGTCCTCAATCACCGAGGGAATCGCAGCAAGACATACGATATAATCGTACAGCCGGTTATCATTCAGCCGCAGTATCTCTTTCCTGTACTCCTCCGGATTGCGGAAATGATTTGGATTCAGGACATTAAAAGCTATTCCTTTCTCCCTGGCGAGGTTTTCGAAGCTCTGGCGGAGAGCTTCAACCCTGTCATCCGCTATGTCTGTCGCCACGATTGTCCCCGGGGGATCATTCACTTCCATTGCAAGCTGTACATGCATCTGCCCCATCGGCCCTCCTGCTCCGAAGAGGATGTGGGATTCACCCTTGATAGAGTAATCGAGATTTTCGGTGTAGGGAGCGCTTACCTCTGTACCGGGGCTGCCGACGAAGGATATAACGTCGTAGTGAATCTTCCCGGCATCGATTTTGATCACCTGAGGCCTTTTTGTGCTGGCCATGTAATTCAATATTCCGTGAGCGCACAGGCTTTGAGCTGCCATGGAAACTGCATCATCGGGAAGGTCACCGAGGAGCACAATATCATCGAACCCATTCCCTCCCGTGTACTTTTCCACGAAGCTTTTAATATCCAATCCGCTTTCCTCAATGAGTTCTACCGATGTAGCGGAGAGAGTTTCGGTAACTCTTTTCTTCGCCGTTGCCCCGGTGTGTGCGAGGATAGTCATAGCAGGAACATTCCTTGAAAAGAGGGCTGGGAATTCCCATGATTTTTCATCCTTACCGGAACCTGCTATGAGGAGACGGCCCTGATTCTTGATCCCATCCCTGTGTCTTATCCTGTAAGCAGCCACAACGCATCCCCATGGTTCAACGAGCGCAAGCTCGCTGTAGCCGAGTTTTTCATTCTGGAGTGGTATAAGGTAGCTTCCCTCATCGCCATCAAGTACCTCCTTTCCAATAATACCGTACTGCGATAGCCCTCCCGGGAGTATGTAACCGTATGAAGGTCTTCTCCCCTTGTAGTACACATCGGCCTGGATGATGAATCTCATGCCAGGTTTGTACTGGTTCTGGCGCACCTTGCCCGCCTTCACAACGGTGAGTGCTACTTCGTGGCCGGGAATGACCGGTTCCTTTTGTAAATCCCTTCCCTTGAGTCGCGGGTGATCGCTTCCGAACTTAATGATCTTGGTATCTGAGAAGCATAGACCAACAGCATCACTGCGGACAAGAATCTCGTCATCCCCAGGCTCAGGAACAGGAATGGTGGTTGAGTTCCTTTTATCACCGAAATTCTCCATGCCCTTGCCATAAATTCGCCATACCGCGCTTCTCTTCGGCATCCTGTAATTGAGCTTCTTGAAACTTTCCAGCTTACCCATTGTCCGCTCCTGTTTTTACATTTTGAGTTAAAAATAGCAAAAAGTGGGAATTAATCAAGGTAATTGAGTCCAATGCCACTGGAACAGTCTTTCATGGCAGGCCCAAACCAATGTTATTTGTAAATATTTAACTTGATATTATGGACAAACGTATGTAAACTACTACCGAGGCGAGTACCGAGTTTTAAACCATACGGTGCAAAGATTATATATTAAGGGCTGCGACCGTAATTTAAAACACTCGGCATTTGCTTCACTAATCTCTTTATGGAGGATTGAGAATGATCGGCGGCATAGGAATACAGGAGATTGTCATCATCCTCATTGTCGGGCTTTTGGTGTTCGGCGCGGCCCGGCTGCCAAAGATTGCCCGTTCACTGGGCCAGGGAATAAAGGAGTTCAAGAAGACAGTGAAAGGACTGGATGAAGATGAGGAAGATGAAGGTAAAAGCAGAGTAAAGTACGTACAGCAACAACCTCCTCAATTTCAGTCTCAACAATATCCGCAGGGCCAGCAGTATACCCAGGGACCAGTTCAACCTCCCTACGCGACAGGACCACAGGGTCAGGGATACGGGGGTGGCACCCCTCAACAGCAGTGGACCCAGGGTCCGGTACCACCCTACTCCGGACCTGTCCAGGATCCAGGAGTATCTCCAGAGCAGTCCCAGCAGAACCCGAAGCCCGATACCACTCAGGGGGGGAGTGAGCAAAAGGCGTAGTGGAATTAAGTCAGGTACGCATTAATCCTATGAGCCTGAGTTTTAGTGTTTAAGATGGTATGGCAATCAGGCTGTTGGTAAACTCCTGCTTTCTAGTAAAATCCTCATAATCTCTTCAGCTCTCCTGCTTCCGATTCCCCTTATTTTCATGAGGGTTTGAAGGGTAATCGGCTTCTGAGCTCTGTCAAGTGCGGTGAGAATGGTTTCAGTGAGCTTGTCTCCTATGCGGGGAATACTCTGCAGCCTTGAGGAGAGGGCTTTTTTACCCCTGAGCTTGAGATGGTATGTATTTGCAAAACGGTGGGCTTCATCGCGTATCGCCATCAGGAGCCGAAGTGCATCGTTGCTCTTCTCTAACCTCAGGGGGGTGGGAGTGGTATCGGTGTATATTTCTTCAAACTTTTTTGCAAGCCCCAGGAGGGGGATGTGTGAGATGCTGAGAGCATCAAGCACTTCGCGGACACCGTGCACCTGCTGGCTCCCCCCATCAACCATTATCAGATCAGGCAGGTCTCCCTTTTCGTTTATGATTCTCTGGTAGCGCCTTGCGACCGCTTCTTTCAGCATCTCGACATCGTTCAACTGGTCTACAAACTTGATTCTGAACCTCCTGTAATTCTTCCTGTCCGGAATGCCGTAGCTGAATCTAACCAATCCGGCAACGGGTAGTGAGC
Source organism: uncultured Spirochaetota bacterium (assembly GCA_964584875.1). Taxonomy (GTDB): domain Bacteria; phylum Spirochaetota; class B62-G9; order B62-G9; family DRHN01; genus CAZPCG01. The sequence continues at coordinate 1,629 of CAZPCG010000051.1, read as the reverse complement.
CGAGGGTCGTTGCGATGTCAAAAGCCTCTATATGTCTCGGTTCCTTTTTCAAATTCAGAACCTTTTGTAATATTAGTACAGAACCCATCGGATCGGGCTTGTGTGGCGCCTCTGAGCTTTTCTGCGCGGCATTCTTGCAGGCAAGCCCGACAAGGTTCTTTTTAATTCCCCTCAGTGGAACGGTAATACGAATCCTTTTTTTGTACCTTTTCTCGAAGTAGTTCTCAAGTATCTGCTCATCGTCAAGATGAAAGGGGAGGAGTATTTCGGAGGGTAGATCGGTAATTTGATCGTAGGTGAGCGAAAGAAACTGCTTCATAACATCATTCCTGTTCTCACCCCTCCTTATCGTAAAATCGCGCTTACCAATTATTTTACCCTTCCGCTTCATGAGCAGTGTGACCGTATAAATCTGGGTATCACTTGCAATCCCTATTATGTCCTGGTCCTCATTTCGATCTGTCGTGATCTTTTGCTCTGAAAAGAAATGCCGAAGAGCCTCAAGCCTCTCCCGCAATTGTATTGCCTGTTCGAATCGCCTTTTTTGAGCCTCTTTTGCCATCTCGTGCTTGATATGATTGAGGAGCCTCTGGCCCTGGCCTTTGAGGAAGTACATAACCTGATTGACAATATCTGAATAAGTATCCTTATCAATCTCACCGCAGCACGGACAGGTACACTTACCGAGGTAGTAGTTGATACAGGGGGTGGATTTTTTTACTTTATCGAGGTTGACCTTGCAGCGGCGGATAGGGAAAATATCGGTGAGTGTTCTGATAGTTTTATTGAGGTACTTCACATTCGTGTAGGGCCCGAAATAAAGGGCCGAATCGTCCACTTTGATTCTCGTTTTGACAAGCCTTGGATAGGTTTCCTTCGTGATTTTGATATAGGGGTAAGTATTATTTTCTTTCAATTCAATGTTGAACCGGGGTTTGTGCTTTTTTATCAAATTATTTTCTAGAATAAGAGCCTCAACTTCGTTGTCTGTTATTATTGTTTCTATTGAGCTGACATGTGACAGCATCGCTTCGGTTTTTAAACCCACTTCCCTGTTATGGAAATAGGATGACACGCGCCTTTTTAAATTTTTTGCCTTGCCTATGTACAGGATATCCCCTTGCTCACCCTTCATCAAATACACACCGGGTTTCTGAGGAATGGCGTTGATGATCTGTGAGACATCCATAAGGAATCTGCCTGAGCTGGATATTCAACTTGACTTACTAATGGAATAATAATAACTTGGCTCTTTCTGATAAGAATATACTCCAGTAGAATCACATGGAAAAATATTTTTTGAGGAGGACATAATTGCCCGTTCATAAGTCTGCAAAGAAAAGCGTTCGGCAGGATAAGAAAGCACGAGATAGAAACAGAACGTGGAAATCGAGGATAAAAACCGCGAGAAAGAAGCTTGAAACTGCTCTTCTGAATCAAAAGGATGGTCTGAATGGGCTGTTTCGTGAGTATGTTTCCGTTGTTGATATGGCTGCGTCAAAGGGCGTTATTCACAGGAACAATGCAGCAAGAAAGAAAACGAAAATGGCCCAGAAACTCAGTAAGGTGCAGGCTGCAAAATAGGACCAGGCAAAAAAAGTTAAAAAATTCGTATTGATATTTATTAAT
>CAZPCG010000050.1:0-9727 GCA_964584875.1 uncultured Spirochaetota bacterium | reverse complement strand
GTCATCGACGTTCTTCAATGTAATAACACTGCCGGGGATCATCAGCTCAGGCCCGTAAGGCTTCATCACGAGGTCCGATTCAAAGCCCCCCACGGTGTATTTTCCTGGCTTGATCGCCTTCTTTCCAATAACGTCGTCCAGGAACATCGCCACCCCTTCGGCCTGGGCTGTAAGAGGCTGTTCAACTGTGGCCTGCAACCATCCGTCTCTTACAAGATCGAGTCCCATGGGCATGCCTGCAGTGGATACCATGATGATGTCACCCTTCTTGTACCCCTTGGTTTGCAGAACCGCAGTTATCGCAGCAGCAAGATGCTCGGCATGCGAGAATATCAGGTCTGTGCGGGGGTATGCCACAAGCCAGTCATCGGCAATATTGGCCGCATTTGAGGCTTCCCATCCAGCGGCGATCTTCGTCGTTATCTTCACATCGGGATACTGCGCCATGACTTCCTGGAACCCTTCCTCGATCAGCACGGTATACATATCGCCAGGGTCACCCATAATATCCAGGACTAAGCCCTTCACCGTGCCATGCTTTTCCTTTAGAAGACGGGCGATTTCACCACCTGCAAGAATTCCTATCCTCTTGCACCCCGCAACGGACGAGAAATCGATCTCGGTTCCTGAAATCGTCCTGTCAAAAACGATGACCGGTATGCCCTTTGCCCGAGCCCGCTCAATACCATCCACAACTGTAGCGGCATCACAGGCAGCAATTATAATGGCCTTGGGGTTCTGGGTGATGGCATTGTCAAGCTGGTTCAACTGCAGGGCCACATCCTCTGCCTGTCCGGACTGGGCCACCATCTCCCTCAGCTCGTAGCCTGCCTCCTCAACGTATTTCCTGATCAGCTTGGAAGCTGTGGTTTGAAACTCATCAAACTGGTTGGGAGACAGGTAGAACACAAGGCCCTTCTTAGCTGGCTTTTCTTTTCCACCCCCTGCAAAGGCAACACAGAATGTCAGCACAAGTATGCAGAGGACGCATAAAACCTTCATGCGCTTCCTCATAATGGTACCTCCTTAAAAAAATTTATCGAAATACATATAAAACCAAGATAACCTCCATTGTACAGGACTTCTCATGCATTGTCAATTTATTTCCAATTACACCTATGGTTTCAAGACAATTATAGATCGGTCAGTTCGTAACGTGAATCGCCCCGGTGATTATGGAAACAACGTCATCCACTGCAACATCCTTGATATTTCCCCGGCCTACGATCTCACCATGACGCAGCACAATAAACCGCGAGGCAACCTCGAAGGCATGTTCAATGTTGTGCGTTATGAGTATGATGGGAAGTCCCCGCTCGCTCACTTCCCTTATGAGCTTCAACCCTTTACGTGATTCCGCCACTCCCAGCGCGGCGAAAGGTTCATCGAGAAGGGCAACCTTCCCGCCCCAGTGAAAGAACCTCCCGAGGACAATCGCCTGCCTCTGCCCACCGGACAGGAAGCCCATCTTTCCCCTCACTGAAGGAACATCGACTCCTATCTCCGAGAGTAGTTCCTCCGTCTCCCTGTACATTGCCCTCTCCCTGAGCAGCCTGAATCCGGGTACTTTCCCGCATAGCTCCCTGCCAATGAAAAAGTTTGCAGCTACAGTGGCATTCACGCAGACCTCGCTGTTCTGGTAGACTGTTTCTATTCCAGCCAGCCGAGCCTCGGCAGGACTGTAAAAAATGACCTTTTCCCCCTCAAGGAATACCTCGCCGCTGTCCGGATGGAAATTGCCCGCAATGATCTTGATGAGGGTTGATTTGCCCGCCCCGTTGTCACCAAGCAGACCTAGAACTTCACCCTGGTAAAGTTCCAGGCTGACATTCTTAAGGGCTTCCACCTTTCCGAAGCTCTTAGAAACATTAGCCACTCTCAGAACAGGAGTCCTGTTATTGCTATTCCCGTCCATTGGCACCTCCAGGAAAAGATGTTTTATCCAGGTATGGATGGGCTCGTATTAGCTCGGCCCATGCATCTATACAGCAACAAGCTCTATGTCTTTCAGCCTGCAGAATTCCTCAAGGTCCCGCAGATGGTGTCCGAAACATGCATGGATGTGATTCGACCTGAGGTTCTGGATGAGTTTTTTGGGGTCACAGCCAAGTCGAACAAAGGCATGGGGCCAGTGCTCTCTCGACTCCTTAAACCTGCTTTTCTCAACACTTTGGGTGGTTCCCTCAAAGGCAAGCATCACAAGCCTGCCCCTTATTCTTGAGAGTCTCGCCATGGTAACGGGAGCTTCCCGCACGGCAAAGACGGTTGTAGCGCCCCCGGCCTTCCCCATATACTCATACTGCCCAGCGAGATCAACCTCTTTTCTGCTTGCGGCCATGAGGGTGGGCATCGAACCGCAGTTCACCACCCGTAAAATTCTACTCTGGAGATCGACATGGTTTACATCGCCAAAAAGGGATATTTCCCCTGAAATCGAGCTCAATATACCCATGGTGATTGCAGCATTGATGTCAGACTCGCAGGAAACTGTAAAGCCATCATCGTTGAGGAGCGAGATGGCAAGGCAGGAGGATGCGTAATTGTTTATCATCTCATCCTGACACTTGACCGCTGCTATGGTGTATTCATCCTTTTCCAGGATCCCCCGCAAAGCAAGGTAGAGCCGGATAGACCGCCGCAGAATCTTTTCATCCACATCGATGTTTCCAAAGATACTGGAAATCCAACGCTCAGTCTCTTCCACCTTTTCCCGGGAGACGTTTTCTGCCTCCAGGTAAAGGCGAACCGCATCGATGTGCTCCACCTCCACTCCAAACACCTGCTTCAACTGCACTATATCGGCCATTGTAGTGTACATACCCATGACACGGCCCCCGATCACGCACAGCCGCTTTCCATTCAGATCATTCACCGCAGCAGTTGCCCTTATAAATGACCCAACCTCCTGTACCAGTTCCTGTGACCGAGGTGAACCGTAAAAAAACCGGTGCTTCAGTCCAAGCTCATCAAGAGAGCCGTGCACGATGCCTCCGGCTGTCAGTGAGAACGATGCCGGGTTATCCTCTGCCCATATACCGAAGGGGATGTCAACCGCCCTCACAGTATCCACCACGGTGGGCGTGAATACCCATGTGCCGAGGAGGATGAGCATGCAGTCGGCTCCTCTTTTTTTACACCTAAAAGCCTTTTCCACGCAACCCTCGGTATCGAAAAGGAGAGCTCCATCCCCCAGAACCTCAAACCCTGCCGATTCCAGGCTCTGGGCCGCCTCTCTTCCAAACTTCTCTGCAAGATCGGTTCTTTCCCTCTCAAGACTCAGGGTTATCACCCCAACCTTCTTTTTTCTGCCCCTCATTGATCCCTCTCATCTTGCAAGGAGCTTTATCGCCTCAACACCCTCCGGGGTGGGAACACCATACCCCCTTCCTACGTACTCCGCAGTGTTGTAAACCTCTTCAGCGCTTATCCTCACCGGAAGCTCGAGGGCTTCTGCGGCCTGGTTTGCATACCTTTCGATGAGCAGGGCTGCCCCGGGGTCCCAGATACCGGGGGCAACACCCATGATCCGGATGGGGCTTTTAAGGATAATCCTCTGCAAGGAGGAATTCAAACATACGGGTTTTATTCCCTCCAAAGGCAAGCCCGGTGAGGTCATCCCGACGCCGAACGACCACTAAAAAAGCACAATTCCCTTCATATAGTTGCCCATTCTCTTCTCAATGAGACCGCTTTCAAAGGCATGCGGCAGCTCATCGAGGGTAAAGCTGTGGGTTACAAGATCATTCACCTTCACCGCACCGCTTTGTATCAGCCTGATTGCAGGCTCGTAGCTTACAGTGGCAGTCCCCGTAACAGAGAGCTCGTAGATCTGGATAGGTTGAACATCAACTGATATAGGCCCTCCTCCGAATACACCGTAGAGGAGAAAAAAACCCCCTTTCTTCAGGGCAAGCAGGCCCTCGTTCAGCGCCCTCTCGGAGCCTGCAGCCTCTATAACGCAATCCACTCCTTTTCCACCTGTTTCCTTTTTTATAATAGCAACCGGGTCATCCTCCGAGGCGTTGATCAGAACATCCGCTCCATAGAGTGGTCCATACTTCAGACGGTATTCCCTGGTGCCCACCAGGTACACCTTTGAGGCACCCCTCATCTTCACCAGGGTACAGAAGAAGAGACCTGCAGGTCCCGGGCCAAAAACCGCCGCCGTACCGTTCAATGGGATGTTCACCCTCTCTATGGCATAGGCAGGACCCGCAAGCGTATCGATCAAACCTGCTTCAGGCCATGATATCTCATCTGGCAGGATGTGGCAATTTTTTTCTGGGGCAACAAAGTACTCAGCATACTCACCCTGGGCCCCGATCATCCCCAGAACCCTCTCATTGTCGCACAACCCGAACCGACCCTGCCTGCAGTATTCGCAACTCCCGCAGTAGATTATGCACTCAACGGCCACCCTGTCCCCCTCTTTAACCGAGGAAACCCCTTCACCAAGCCTGTGGACAATTCCTCCCCCCTCATGCCCGAGTATGAGGGGAGGCTTGCTCTGCTTGAACCTTCCCGTGTACACCTCAAGATCGCTTCCGCAAATGCCGACGGCCTGTGTCTTGATCAAAACTTCCCCGCCTGACGGTTCCGGTACCGGCACCTCCCTGAGGGACATATCATACGGTCCATTCCACACCACTGCTTTCATAAACCCTCCATGCAGGAGAACCAATCGTGGACTTTCTCAAATAAAAAATTTCAAATCCTTATATGACCTTCGGGTAAATTTATAATTGCTGCCGGCCCCCCCTCAGCCTCTGGACAATACCCCTGCAGCCATTGTAGAAGATACCCATATCAACAGAATAGGAGATGTAGCGGACACCCGCTTCAATCCACCTTTCTGCATCTTCAGGTGTATCAACAAAGGTGCCCACCACTACCCCTCTCTCAAGGCATCTCTCATTTATCTCTCTCATCTTCTCCACCACCCCTGGATGATCGATCCTCCCGGTGAGGCCGAGGGACTGGGAGAGATCGTAGGGACCGATGAAGACAACGTCAATCCCCTCAACGGAAAGTATCCCCTCAAGCTCATCCAGAGCCTCCTTCCCCTCAACCTGGACTATGAGGATTGCCTCGTTTGCCTCCTCAAAGTACCTGAACTGATTCTCCGCTGAATACCTTGCCGCCCTGACAAACCGGCACACACCCCGCATCCCGATGGGGGCAAATCTTGCTGCCTGAACGGCTGTTTTTGCTTCATCTGCATTTCTGACCTGGGGGATTTGAACTCCCCCCGCACCAACATCCAGCACCTCCTTGATGACCGAAAGGTTGTCCTCCTTTACCCTGACGATTGGCAGCACACCGCCGATCTGAGCCGCACGTAGCAGGTTTTGAGAAGTTTCTACGCTGATGGGACCGTGTTCGAGATCGATGATGACGAAATCAAATCCTGCATACCCCATGATCTCGATCAATGCCGGATCGGAGGTTTTTGAAAATGGCCCCAGAACGAATCCCTTCTTCATCTTCTCCCTGAACCGGCGAATATCATCAATCATCACATACCCTCCGCTTTGTTACACACTCTTATAACACACATGCATCACTTTTGCAAAAGAAAAATTATCCAGAAATCTCAAAATGTGCACACAACAGCGGCTGAAACCAGCACGTTCTGATCCCCTCCCTTGAGAGAGGGGATAGGGGAGGGTACACAATAACATAAATTGTCTGGATGAGGCCATACATGTATATTTAAAGCCAAAAATCCATGGAGAAAACCAGATGGGGAAGATCGGCGTTGTGATATACGGATGCGGGTATATGGGAAGTGCAATTGCAAGAGCCCTTCTAACCAAAAGGGCCTTCACCCTTGCGGGTGTAATCGACAAGGACCCGAAGCTCATTGGTAGGGACATTGGAGAATTATTGAAGATGCCGGAAAAGTCTGGCATTATCATCGAAGGGGATGCTGAAAAACTCCTCTCAAATACAAAAGCAGACGCTGTTGTGCTTGCCACCTCTTCAAGCCTCGCCGATGTGTACCCGCAGATAGAGCTTATCCTGGATGCTTGCAAGAATGTTGTATCCACCTGCGAGGAGCTTGCATACCCCTGGAAGCGCAATCCTGAGATCGCCCGTAAAATAGATGCTCTGGCAAGGGAAAGGGGAGTGACGGTTGTTGGCACCGGCATCAACCCGGGCTACCTCATGGACATCCTCCCCCTTTTCCTCACAGCCCCCTGTCTCAGTGTGAAATCCATCATTGTGAAAAGAGTCATAAACTCCTCCCGAAGGCGGGTCCCCTTCCAGCTCAAGGTGGGAACAGGCCTGAGCAGGGAGGAGTTCGAGCGCCAGATAGATGAAAGGTTAATAACCGGTCATGTGGGACTGATAGAATCCATCGATATGATTGCTGCAGGTCTCGGGCTTGAGCTTGATGAGAGGGTTGAATCAAAACCCAAGGCTGTCATTGCTGAGCGGGAGATCAGTACCCCTATCAGTATGGTTAAATCTGGGCGCGTTATCGGGCTCCGGAGCGTTGCCTCAGGTATCAGGGGAGGAAGGGAAATCATCCGCCTTGAGTTCGGCGCACACGCAGATGTACCTGAGGAGTACGACGGGGTTAAAATCGAGGGAGAACCGCCCATACACCAGAGAATCACAGGTGGAGTTCACGGCGACATCGGTACGGTCGCCATCACGATAAACACCATCCCAAAGGCGGTAGCAGCTCCCCCAGGCCTTCTCACCATGCTAGATCTGCCTGTCCCCTCTGCGATCATGTAACTAAAATACTCTATCGGCCCATCTTCCCTGAAGAAATCAACAAGACTTTTCAATAGAATCTTCATCTTGATTTCTGTAAATCATTCCCTGCTCAGCGAAAATAGGCTTTCAGCACATACTCCTGCATCATTCGGTGAGTGTTGAAAAATGAACCATTGAGAGCAATGCAATGTCGCATCACGTCCACAAAACGATCCCGGTAACGGTAGAAAAGAGGAAGAATAATATGCTCCAATTTGTCATAAAGAGATGAAGCATCTTTTGACCAATTACTGCTTTCTTCGTTACCTGGTCCGGTCTCTCCGATGAACCATCCCGTCACTCCCTCAATATGCCCTTCTATCCACCACCCATCGAGAACACTGAGACTCGGAACACCATTGAGAGCCGCTTTCATCCCGCTCGTTCCAGATGCCTCCATCGGCGGCTTAGGAGTGTTTAACCATAGATCAACTCCTGCTGTTATCATTTTTCCAATTTCCATGTCATAATTCTCAAGGTAAGCCATTTTAATATTGTGTTTTAACAGTTCTTTGGCCTGGAAAATTCGTTTAATGATCTCTTTACCGTCTTGATCTTGAGGATGGGATTTTCCAGCATAAATGACTTGAAACTTTCCTGCCTTCGATGAAATATTTCTAAGCCTCTGGAGATCATAAAAGAACAAGTCACCCCTTTTGTAAGTCGTGGCACGGCGGGCAAAAGCGATCGTAAAGGTATTCTCCTCCATTTCGATATGGGTTTTTTGGTTTACATATTGTATCAGCCGTCTTTTCGCCTGTTGATGGACCTCCCAAACCTCTTGTTTTGGAATATTGAGAGCATACCGAAAACTGAAATTGTCCTGTCTCCAACCCGGGATATATCTGTCATAGAGTTCTTGGAAGGATTTTGCCACCCAGGTTACTGCATGAACTCCATTCGTAATCGCATCAATAGTATATCCCGCAAACATCAGCCTTGAAACCTCTCCATGTTTCTTAGCAACCCCATTGATATAGCGACTCAGATTGAGAGCCAGGTAAGTCATGTTCAAAAGGCCCTCACTACAAAAAACGTCTCCCATTTCAAGAATAACCTCGCGATATTCGAGAACACGGTTCACCAAATCTAGGGGAAATTGATCGTGTCCCGCAGGGACAGGGGTATGGGTGGTGAAGACGCATTTTTCTCTGACCTTTTCAACATCCTCATGTCGAATCCGTTTTCTACCCGCTTTCTTTGCTTCTTCATCCAAAAGCTCCAGGGTAAGGAGGCTTGAATGCCCTTCATTCATGTGAAATCGTTCGATACGGTCGTATCCAAGAGCCCGAAGCATTCTGGCTCCACCGATTCCGAGAACTACTTCCTGGCAGAGCCGGTAATGTTGATCTCCTCCATAAAGAAAATGGGTAAGCGTTTTATCCCATTCTGAGTTTTCCGGAAGATCTGTATCTAGAAAATTAACCGGGACCTTGTAGCCGCTCACGCCCTCGACCTCATATTGCCAGGCTCGGAGATGGACGGTCCGCCCCTCAATGGTCACGGAGACTCTCGGCTGCATCTCTTTCAGGAAATCCTTAACAATCCATTCCACAGGTTCCTCTCGCTGCCGTCCCCCTGAATCGAGCCTTTGATTAAAGTAACCCTTCCGATGAAGAAGGGTCACCGCCACCATAGGCACCCTGAGATCCGCTGCAGAACGAATCGTATCTCCTGCCAAAACGCCAAGGCCACCACTGTATGTGGGCATAGCCGGCTCAACACCCACCTCCATCGAAAAGTAAGCAATGGTTCGCTGTCCATTCATGAACTTTACTCCTTTCTATCTCCATCTTAGGGAGGTTCAAGTCCTGGAGATGATCTCCCATGCCTCCTCCGCAGTCTCGACATGCTTGAAGAGCTCGATATCCTCCAGGGAGATGGTGCCCTCCTCAACAAGGGAATCAAGGTTTATGATGCGCCTCCAGAACTCCCTTCCGAAAATGAGCACCGGGATGGGTTTGATCTTCCTCGTCTGGATGTCGGACATACCAGAGGGCCCACCTCATAAACTTTTTAATGAGTGGAGAAAAAAAGTCAATTCCATCTGTACCGAAAATTCTACATCCAGGAGTTTCAGCCTGCGGCGCTCTAGCGAAATATCTTAAGTGCCCTAATTGTATAGGAGTTTCCTCGCTCAAGGCCCGGGGACCGTTACCCTGATGACGAGCTTTCCCCTCACCCGGCGGCTTTGGCTTCGCACATGGGCATCAGGCACTTCCTGCAGGGCATATTCCCGCTCGATCACCGGCCCCAATTTCTTCTCCCTTACAAGTTTCTTCAGGTATTCAAGACCGGTTGCGTTCGGCCTCACGAGCACGAGGTACGACCTCTTCCCGTGAGCAAGCAGAAAAAGGGGAGGAACGAGAGAGAGGGCGAGGAGGTTTCCTGCTTTCGGGAGGGTAGTCACATAACGTCCGTTGGGTGTGAGATTTTTTCCAAGCTTGAAATAGGAGGAAGCCCCGACGGTATCAAAGATCAGGTCAAAGGCTGCTCCTGGAGGTATCCTTTCCCTGTCATAGGCAAATACCCTCTCAGCCCCGAGTCTCTCCACCATGGAAACGTTGCGGGCGCTGCATATGCCCGTCACCCTCGCCCCTTCGGCCTTCGCAATCTGGACTGCCATGGTTCCAACGCCGCCTGAAGCCCCAATTATCAAAACCTCGTCTCCAGGTTTCAATCCTCCCAGTTTCTTCAATGCCTTGAATGCTGTGAGGCCGGTGAGCGGAAGTGCGGCAGCTTCCGGATGTTCGAGCTCGGGGGGTTTTTCCGCGAGGTACTTTTCCTTTGTAACAACGTATTCCGCGTAGGCTCCATTTTTTAGGACATTTAGAAGCCCGAATACAGTATCTCCTTGCTTGAACCTCCTCGTCCCCGAGCCCGTTTCTTCAACCACGCCTGAAAGGTCGAAACCGAGGATCCTCGGCCACCGGACAGGGAGGAGCCTCAGATCCCCCTT
>CAZPCG010000049.1:0-9823 GCA_964584875.1 uncultured Spirochaetota bacterium | reverse complement strand
CCCCTGTGCCCGCCCTCGGGGCCAAGGTCGATTATCCAGTCCGCCTCGGCAATGACATCAAGGTTGTGCTCGATCACCACCACCGTGTTGCCTGCATCGACGAGCCTGCGCAGCACCCCGAGAAGCTTTTCCACATCGGCCATGTGCAGGCCAATGGTCGGCTCATCAAGCACGTACAGAGACCGGCCATCTGATGCCTGCCGCCCGGCTGCGGACACCTGCGATGCCTCCCGCTTCAGGCGCCGCATTACTGCAAATCCAGGGCGGGTTTTTGCAAGCTCTGTAACGAGCTTTATCCTCTGCGCCTCACCCCCGCTCAGGGTCGGGCTCTGCTGGCCGAGGGTGAGGTAACCCAGGCCCACATCTTGTAGAAGACGGAGGGTGTGGAATATCCCAGGATGGGGAGCGAAAAACTCTACCGCCTCATCCACGCTCATGGCAAGCACATCGGCGATACACCTGTCCCTGTAGCGCACCGCAAGGGTTTCGGGGTTGAACCGCCTGCCCTCACAGGAATCACAGACAACGGAGACATCGGGGAGGAAGCTCATCTCGATTTTCTTCAACCCCTGTCCAGCACACTCATCGCAGCGGCCTCCCGCAACGTTGAAGGAGAACCTGCTTGCCGTGTAACCCCTCATCCTCGCTTCCGTCGTGGAGGCGAAGAGGCGCCGTATCTCGTCCCAGAATCCCACATAGGTTGCAGGGCAGGAGCGAGGGGTCTTGCCGATGGGGGTCTGGTCGACCTCAAGCGCCCTCCCCACTCCCTCCCACCCTCCGATGCGGTCGCATCCGCGAAGGTTGTTCTGCTCTGGTCTGCGGGACCTCCGCTCTGAAAGCAGGTGCCTCAGGTTCTCGTACAGCACCTCCCGCACCAGGGTACTCTTTCCGCTACCGCTCACCCCTGTAACGCAGACAATCCTCCCGAGGGGGATTGTAACGAGCAGGCCCTTCAGGTTGTGAAGGCGGGCGTTGACTATCTCCAGGTGTCCTGATGCCGGGAACGAGTCCCCCACCTCAACACCCTCATCTCGCCTCTTTTGGAGGGGATGCTGCAGGGGCTTGCGAAGGAACCTTCCTGTGAGGGAATGCGGATTTTTTAAGATATCTCTCACAGTTCCTTCGGCAACGAGGTTCCCCCCGCCAGTGCCTCCCCCAGGTCCAAGGTCGACTATGTGTTCGGCCTGCCGTATCGTTGCCTCGTCGTGTTCAACGACAACGACGGTGTTGCCCCTGTTCTTCAGACGGTTGAGCGTTTTTAGGAGCATCCCGTTGTCACGTGCATGAAGCCCGATGGTTGGCTCATCCAGAATGTAGCACACGCCCCTGAGGTTTGACCCGAGCTGAGAAGCAAGCCTGATGCGCTGGGCTTCACCGCTGCTCAGGGTGCAAGCTGTCCTGTCGAGGGTGAGGTACGGCAGTCCTACCTCTTTAAGGAAGGCGAGGCGGCTGAGAAGCTCAGCAACTATGTCACGGGCAATCTCAGCCTCATGCCCTCTGAGCTTCAGTGTGCGGAAGAATCTCTCGGCCTCTTCAACCGTGAGCCCCGTGATGTCGGCGATGCTGCGCTCCATGAACCTTACCCAGAGGGCTTCGGGGCGAAGCCTGAGGCCTCCGCACAATTTGCAGGGGCGCTCGGGCCCCTCCCACCATTCGTTCCACCAGATTTCCTCCCCAGTCTGTCCTTCATCAAAGCCGGGCAGCTCGAGCCCGGTGCCGAAGCAGTGCGGGCACCAGCCGTGCTTGGAATTGAAGGAGAAGAGCCTCGGGTCAAGCTCCTCGAAGCTTCGCCCGCAGTGCGGGCAGGCCCGTCTGGTTGAGAAGATTGTGTCTGACCAGCGGGGAGGCTCACCGGATGGGCCCTGCTCTCTTGACGACACGTACAGCGTGCCCTTGCCGAGCTCTATTGCTCGGTCTATGTGGTGCCTAAGCCGGAGTTCCTCTGCAGGTGTCGGAACTACCTCGGCTACGGGAAGCTCTATGTTGTGCTCCCTGAAACGGTCGAACCTGGGCCAGCGGGCCGTAGGGATGAGGATGCCATCCACCCGGAGGTGCCGGTATCCCTTCGAAGCTGCCCACCGGGCCAGGTCGGTGTAGTACCCCTTGCGGCTTACCACGAGGGGCGCAAGGAGCCAGAGGGGTTTCCCCCGGTAGTCTTGCATGATCCGGGCGAGGATAGAGTCAGGTGACTGGGGCTGTATCCTGACCCCGCACTCCGGACAGTGCTGGGTGCCGAGCTTGACGAAGAGCAGTCTGAGGAAGTGATACACCTCTGTCATGGTTGCTACGGTGCTCTTACGCCCCCCGCGGCTTGTGCGCTGCTCGATGGCAACCGTAGGCGGAACTCCGAAGACACCGTCAACATCCGGCCTGGAGGCGGGCTGCACGAACTGCCTGGCATAGGCGTTCAGCGATTCGAGGTACCGCCGCTGCCCCTCTGAAAAGACGATGTCGAATGCCACGGTGCTCTTTCCGCTCCCGCTTACTCCTGTTATGACGGTGAAGGTGTCGCGGGGGATGTGAATGTCGATGTTTTTGAGATTGTGCTCGCGGGCCCGGCGTATGAATATTGTGCGGTTTGATTGCCTGGTGCCGTAGTCGAGGCTTCTGGCCCCGGCCGCCTCCAATGCAGGGCTCCTGGTGCTGCCAATCGCGTAGCTCCCCTTTGTTCCTGGAGCCTGCTTTAAGGCCCTTCCGGTGTGACTTGTAACGCAACTTGCTACCTCTTCAGGGGTGCCCGTGCAGATCACCTCTCCTCCCCCCTCTCCACCCTCAGGGCCGAGGTCGATGATCCAGTCGGCTGACCGGATGACGTCAAGGTTGTGTTCTATGACAATAACCGAATGCCCCGCATCGATGAGCTGCCTGAAAGCACGGAGTAGAGTTGCTATGTCATCAAAGTGGAGACCTGTGGTCGGTTCATCGAAGAGGAAGAGCAGGTGCTTGAGCCCTCTTTTCCCTTCCCCAGAGCGTGAGAGGTGCCCCGCAAGCTTGAGCCTCTGTGCTTCCCCTCCGCTCAGGGTGGGTACGGGCTGGCCAAGCCTCAGATAGTCGAGTCCGACGGCCCTGAGCGGCTCCAGGTTTTGCACGATTTCGGGGGCTTTGGAGAAAAAGCTGCATGCCTCACTCACTGTCATCTGGAGCACATCTGCGATGGAGCTGGGCCTGGAGGAGTAGCCGTTTCCAGCTGAACCCATCCCGCTGTCATGGTGGAGGGGAGGCAGAATCCTGACATCAAGCACCTCGGGCCGGTAACGGCTGCCGTTGCAGTCGGGGCATCGGAGGTAAACGTCGCTTAAAAACTGCATTTCGATGTGCTCGAATCCGTTTCCCCTGCAGGTGGGGCATCGACCACTGCCGGAGTTGAAGCTGAACGTCCCGGGGGTGTAGCCACGCTCACGGGCGAGCGGCTCGGCGCCGAACACCTTCCGTATGCCGTCAAATGCACCAACGTAGATTGCGGGGTTGGACCTCGTCGTCTTGCCGATGGGCGACTGGTCCACAAGCACGACATCGTCAATAAGCTCATGCCCGGTCACAGCCCGGTGGCTGCCCGCCTGTTCGACAGGCCTGTGCTCAAGCTTGCGCAGTGCGTTGTAGAGAACATCCACGAGCAGCGTGGATTTCCCGGAACCGCTCACCCCGCTGATGCAGACTAGCCTGTGGAGAGGGAGCTTCACGTCGATGTTCTTGAGGTTGTGCTCGCTTGCGCCGAGAATTTCTATGCACTGTTCTTCTTCACCCTCCCGCCCCGATGCGGCTCCATGGGATCGATAAGGTTTCTCCATGGTTTTCCATACACCATGGACGGTGCGTGCAGGAGGATTTTCGTACATGTTTCCCGCAAGAACCTGTTTTCGTCCCGTAAGGTATTGTGCGGTGAGCGATTGAGCAGAGCGGAGCATCTCCTCGAGGGTGCCTGAGAACACAACTTCTCCACCCCGTTCGCCTGCGCCGGGTCCCATGTCTATGATGAAGTCGGAGGCGCGGATAATCCCGGGGTCGTGCTCCACAACGATGAGGGTATTTCCGGCATCGCGCAGGCGCTGGAGCACCTGGATCAGCCTTTTGATGTCGCGGGGATGCAGCCCTATGCTCGGCTCATCCAGGACGAAGAGGGTGTTGACGAGGGAGGTTCCCAGGGCAGTGGTGAGGTTGATACGCTGAACCTCACCGCCGCTGAGGGTTCGGGACTGACGGTCCAGGGTGAGATACCCGAGACCCACGTCGACCAGGTATTTGAGGCGTGTTCTTATCTCTTTTAGAAGAAGTTCGGTGGCCTCATCGAGAGGGGTGGGCAGGCGCATCTCCTCGAAGAACCTCTGGCAGTGTTCGATGGGAAGGAGCATCACCTCGTGTATGGTGTGCCCCCCGCCTTCCCCGATCCTCCACAGAAGCGCTTCAGGCTTGAGCCTGGCGCCCCTGCATGACGGGCATAGCCTGTAGGCGCGGTACCTTGAGAGCAGCACCCGTATATGCATGCGGTAGCTCTTCGTTTCCAGCCACTCGAAGAAGCGTTTTACCCCGTACCACAGGTTGTCCTGCCAGTTGCCCTCTCCGTAGAGGACCCAGCGCCTCTGCTCTTCGGTCAGATTCCTCCAGGGAACGTCGGTTGGTATCCCCCGCCTGCGGGCGAAGGCCATCATGTCGTCCTGGCACTCTCCGTAGCTTTCCGTCTGCCACGGCTTTACGGCTCCTCCAGCAAGAGCCTTCGTGTCGTCGGGCACGACCAGATCGTAATCAATGCCGATGGTGCGCCCGAAGCCGCGGCATGTCTCGCATGCTCCGATGGGCGAGTTGAAGGAGAAGAGGTTAGGGACGGCATCGCGATAGTGAATGTCGCAGTCGGGGCAGTGGAGGTCGGCCGAAAAGCGCCTCGGCTCCGAAGGCTCCCCCCCGTCCGTTGAGAGATAGGCGTTTACCCGGCCTCGCCCGTACTTCAGAGCTGTTTCGATGTCCTCGACGACGCGGGCCCGGTTCTTTTCTGCAAGCTGTACGCGGTCCTGGACCACCTCGAGGGTACCACTCACCCTGCGGTGAATCCTCCGGTAGCCCTGCTGGGCGAGGAATTCCATCACCTCCTCCTCGGAGAATCCCCTGGGGATGGTGAGGGGGAAGGTTATGAGGAGAGAGCAGGAAGCAGGAGAGTTAGCCGGGGAAGCAGACCCACTCTTTCTTTGGTCATAGACCCTGGATAGGCGCCGCATGGGATGTATTTCACCTGTCAACTGCTCCCATATGCTGTCGGGGGTGTCCCTCAGGACAGGTTTTCCACAACCCCTGCAGTAAAGCCTCGCTGCCCTTGCGAATAGCAGCTTGATGTGGTCGTTCAGCTCTGTCATGGTGCCTACGGTTGAGCGGGAGGTCCGCACAGGATTGGTCTGATCGATGGCGATGGCTGGTGGGATACCCTGGATGTTGTCGACCTTCGGCTTGTCCATTCTGTCGAGAAACTGCCTCGTGTAGGCCGAGAATGTTTCAACGTAGCGCCTCTGACCCTCGGCGTAGATCGTTTCGAAGGCGAGCGAGGATTTCCCCGACCCGCTGACACCTGTGACTACAGTCAGCTTGTTCAGAGGTATGCGAAGATCGATCCCCTTGAGGTTGTTCTGCCGGGCGCCTCTAACCAGGATGAATTGGTCGGTAGACCTGTCTTCAGGGTTTTGCAATCCAGTTATTGTACCTTTTTCCCCTTATTGTTTTTGCATTGACAGCAGAAAAACGCTTTCGCGTGCAATGTATAAGTTACTTGAAATCCTGTATAACAGACAAGAGCCAAGGTACGGCTTGAAAGAAGAATAAGTTGTATTCTTTGCTTTTTCTGTCATACTGATAACAAAATGTGATGATCTGCCAATTTTCATAAACTTTGATTGCTGTTAAAAGCAGCAATGACTGTTATGGTGCAGGTAATAAAAAAATGATCAAAGGAGGTAAATGCGATGATAACACCGCAGATCCTGGCAGAGATTCTGGTTCTGGCATCCATAGTGGTCCCCGTCACCCAGGCTGTTAAAAAATGGCTCAGGGTGGAGGGCACAGCGGCCCTTGTCATCTCTGCCGTCATCACCGTGCTTCTTTCTCTCTGGAGGACCCTTGCCGTTCAGCCCTACGACTGGTCGAGGTTCATCATACTCGTTGTCGGGGTGTTTCTTGAGGCAAACGGCATCTACCACTTCGGTGCTTATGCCATCGGGAAGATGGTGAAGAGAGAGGGGTAAGACGGCTATTTCAAGGGCTGGGTGCCGTTGTGGATGCAATCCGGATGTACCAGGTGAGAGATTAAAATGAAGGCAGCTGTCACAATAGCTGCAGGTTTCTGTATTTTCACTGTATTTTCAAGGGATCAATATGACTTGAGGAGGAGAGAGTATGGGGGATTTGAAGAGCAGGCCTTCGAAGGTTCCTGAATGGATGGGCAATTTTCCCTTTCCACCGGATAAAAAGAGGCCTGTTGTCATGAACCGGGGCGGATGTCGATGTAAATTTCACAGGAAAGGCCGTTTACTACAAGGGCGGAGAGTGAATGTGCCATGCCAGAGTGCAGGCATCGGCCTTGAAAAAAGATCGTTGATAGTGATAAACAATAGGGATAAAAAACATGGAAGATAACTTGAAAAATTTGGGCAGATGGCCCGTACCCTGGGAGGAGGCGCGGAAGGGTAACCGCATGATTTACATACCGGGGGAGAGGTGGCTGCGGCTCATTCACGGCAAGAAGAACCACATCCTCGTTTCCTTTTTCGTCAGCAACGATTTCTGCCACTTCGGAAAACTGCAGGTATCGCAGGGAACCCATTCCGATCCTGAGATCCACGGGGGCGATGAGGTGCTGTTTGTGCTGAAGGGTATGCTGACTGTGCAGGTGTATGAGAAGGGGGAAAGCGAAGCGACGGTGCTTCACGAGACCTACGAAGTACGTGAAGAGGAGCAGTTCCTGATCCCGGAGGGGATGAAGCACCGGTACCTGAATTTTTCAGACCGGGTGGTCGAAGCCATTTTTGGCATTGCACCTGCACTTTGAAAAGGTGCAGGACCCCGGTTTCACCCAAATTTCAAAAACGATAGATTTTACTTCTTCCCCCAGGAGCTCTGCGTGCGGGGCGGGGAATCGTTTCCACTCGAGGGCCGAGCCCGGTATCCCGGGTCATGGTTGATGAGAGCCGGTAGCGAGGGAGGACACGCTGGAAGGCGGCCTTCCGGATGGAGAGAACGGGGCTGACACGGTCAAACCCTTCCCCGTAGTTTGGATAAAAGTTCGTTGGCCTGACATAGTGGCCTCTTATTATTCGTCTTATCCTGATATCAGGTTCCATGGTATATCCTCAATGCATCCAGGTTTCACATTTAAATTATACCTCCTGTGCCATCTTTTGGCAAGATGTGCTTTGGTAAGTATGGATTAACTTTTCTATTTCTGCGATCTTTTCCTGGTCTAATTCTCGTGTATTATTTTGACAAATAATTTAAATGGTGCGATCGGATCGCAACCAGGATTTTTGTTGAGCAATTCTATGGGGGATGAGAAACAAAAGCCAATCCAGCTATTTACTATAGGGCATTCAAACCGATCATTCGAGGAGTTTTTATCCCTCCTCGATGAGTTCGGGGTACAGGCAGTTGCCGATGTGCGCCGGTATCCCGGTTCGCGCAAGTTCCCGCATTTTAACCGCGATGAGCTTGAAAGGCTTCTCAATGCCCGTGGAATCGAATACTTCTGGTTTGAAGCTCTGGGCGGTCGTAGACATAAGAGTGGAGTGGGGGATGGTAATACATCCCGCAACACAGGTCTCAGGAGCCAGGGTTTTCGCAACTACGCAGATCATATGATTACACTGGAGTTCAAGGAGGCTTGTGAGAAGCTCCTTGAGATAGCGAGGGGGTTCTCCGCTGCGATCATGTGTGCTGAACGTTTCTACTGGCGCTGCCACCGCATGCTTTTAAGTGATTACCTTTCGGCGCGGGGTGTAATTGTGAAGCACATTCTTGAAAGCGGAAGGGCGAAGGTCCACACAATGACCGCTGGAGCTGTCGTTACAGAGGGTGGAGAGGTTTTGTACCCCTAACTGGTGTAACCTTCGACCATCTCTTGATCTCTTCCATGCTGATTTCATTCAAGCTGGCAACCAGGACAGCCTGCCTGTTACAGACACTGCAGATCATCCCAGTTGCAGTAACCGGCTAATTTGATCAGATCAAGGTCAATTGAAACATACGCACAGCCTGAGAGAACGAATTCAATTCCCTTCTTTCTCAGGTGTGATTCAACAAACGCCGCAAGTTCTGCATTTGTCATCTCTTTGATCGCCTTCATAGTGGTTTACCGCTCCGCCGCGGTCTTTGCCTGATCATCAGGAGCTGCTCCTGTTCCTCCTGGGTATAGAAGGTGAGCGCCTTTTCAAGCAGGGCCTTCAGCTCTTTGAGAAATGGATGTTTCGGATTAAAAGAGTAGAGGCGATTTCCATTGTGTAAAATCCCTCTACAATACCTATTATGGCTCTTTTCGACTGGGGTTTACGGATGTGATCCTTTGCAAATGCATTGTTGCAATAGCACCTGCAAAGAATATGAAAGCAGCAGCAAAGATGAAGATCGCCCAAAATCCCCAGGCTGTGAAAATCTTTCCATTCACAAACGTTCCGATTCCACCACCCAAAAACATGTTGAAGGAGGCAAGGGACATGACGGTGCCCCGACGGGTCGGCATGAGTTGCTGTGCTGTGGCAACGAGAGTCGGCTGAATCATGATGAACCCCAGGCCGAATCCTGTAAGGGAAAGGGAGAGAAAGACAGGGGCGCTCCATAATCCCATGAAAGCCAAGGATATGCAGGCTAGACTCCCTGCAAAAAGGAGGAGCCTGTTGCCCATTTTTTGCCTGAGAGCACCGCTTTTCCTTCCTCCCACAACCGTTGCAAGCCCGAAACAGGTGAGGATCAGACCAACCCAAAGAATGTTGTATTCGGTTTGTTTTTCTACGTATTTTCCAGCGTAGGTGAAACTACCGAAAACGGAAAATCCTACAAGAAAGATGATGCTTACCGTCCTTAAGAGATCGGGATTCACGAAGGCGTCCCTGTAAGCGTTCTTGAGGTTCAATCCGGCCGCGGTACCTGGTCGTTTCTCGAGAATCTTCAACATAAGCACTGCGATAATGAGCTCCGCAAGCCCATAGACCAGGTAAACCAGCCTCCAGGAGCCAATAAAAGATAGAGTTCCTCTTTAATTAGTCGTTTGCAACGCGCAATTACACTATCTTTAAGTTTAGAATGAAGGGAAGTATAGAGGTATGATTTGGATCATACGATCCTGGCTTTACCACTGATTTTTTATAGATTCTGTTCGAGTATGTCTGTGAAGAGGATCTTGCTATGCTGGAAACATTTCCCATGTTTAATAATCTTCCTAAAGAGTATCTGGATCGACTGAAATCAATCTCTACCAGGATTTTTGTTAGAAAGGGAACAATACTGTTTTCGCCGGGCGAGCCTACCCGTGGTTTTTATGTGGTCTTCGATGGTGTAGTTCGAGTTTACAGGGTTTCCCCCAAAGGAAAGGAGATCACATTGGAGATTGCCGACGCAGGTAAAAGCATCGCTGAGGCAAGCCTTTTTACCGATATCTATCATTGTTTCGCGGAAGCTTTAAAGGACAGCACAGTGTTTCTGGTTCTGAAGGATGCTGTCATGAGCCTGATCCGAAGGGACAGAGAGTTTACCCTGGCATTGATAAACATCCTATCCAGCGAAGTAATTCATCTTCATCACCGTATCGAAGAGCTGTCCCTGAAGTCTCCAAGGGCGCGAATCGCAAGCTATATTTTGC
>CAZPCG010000048.1:4795-9873 GCA_964584875.1 uncultured Spirochaetota bacterium | reverse complement strand
TAAACTTGCTATCAAATGGTAAACCCCCGATAGAAGAGATAATACCTTCTGTATTTCCTCCCTGGTAAGGACAACAGGTGAACGTTTTGGTTTAATGTGCAGGATTTTTTTGTTTTCAGGGAATAGTGCTTAAGTCGCATTACTTCTTGCAGCAATATATTCAGTAGATGGCCAGGGGCGGAGCGTCCGCGCCATCGGGGCTGCGGATGAATCATCCGCCGTCTGTCCGGCGCTTCACGCCGGCCATCCAGCGGATGCAGCGGACTTCGGTCGTCGCGAGCTAGCTCGCTCCTCCCTCCGCCGCTGATCCGCGGCCCCGTTAGATTTCATTAAGCAACTTGACGTTAAGACGTTTTTATGTCATATTACGCGCATGAATAAAACTACTAAAAGAGTTACTGTGTATTTTGATTCTCAGATTCATAAAGCCCTGAGATTCAAGGCGGCTGAAACTGAACGATCGATCTCGGATCTTGTCAACGAGTCGGTAAAACTCAGCCTAGCCGAGGATGCTATTGATCTGGCCGCTTTCGATGAAAGAGCTGATGAACCCAATATGGTGTTTGAGGATGTTCTCAAGGATCTGAGAAAGCGTGGCAAATTATAAAGTATTCATCAAGCCTTCAGCAGTCAAAGAAATAGAGAAAACCCCCAGGAAAGACCGCCTTCAAATTATTAAGCGTATTCAAGAGCTTGCCAATGATCCCAGGCCAATGAGGTGTGAAAAGCTCTCCGGGCAAGAAAAGTATCGGCTTCGCCGAGGTCACTATCGCATTCTATATTCAATATCTGATGTTGAATTGTATATTTTTGTTGTAAAAGTTGGCCATCGTCGTGATGTTTATAGGTAATGAAACCTAACCACTCACTCTAACGGACACCACTATCATGGCGCCGCTGAGCTCTGATGTTAGGTAACTCATCCTCAGCTCTCAAGCTCACTAAGCTGACTTTCAAAGGTTGCCGCAAGCCCCTCGTGCTTCTTCAAAAGCTCCTCAAGCTGTAAGTAGAGTTCATTTAGCCTGGTCTGCAGCCTGTGGTTTCCTATTGAAAGCTCTGCAATGGTTTCTCCCCTGCACGATTGTGAAGCCTCGATGAGCCTCTGGTTGTTACTTTGAAGACTTTCCTCAAAGGTTTCTATCTCTTCCTCCAGAGCTTTTATTCCTTCTTCTATTGGCTTTAAGACCTTTGAACGGGCTGAGATGATTTCGGCACGCTGAACCCTCAACTCCCTGCGATCGAGCGGTCCCCTGGTCTTTTTCACACCCTGTTTTAGCGGCTCTAGTGGCAATCCATCCTGCTTCCCAGGGAAACAACCCCTTACTTCGTCCCATCTTTCGGATTGCTGAGCTGCATGGTGCGGTATTCGAGCACCCCCCTTTGCCCCTTTTTCTGAGATGAATCTTCCCGCAAGGTGCGCAGATGGATACTCCAACCTCCGCAGATGTATTCCCTTCTCCCAGCCGCCGCTTTCAAGGAATTCGCTGTAGCTCCCCTCGAAGAGAAAAACACCATCGTTCTGAAAGACGATCAACCTGTTCACCAGGGTATTTAGAAACATCTCGTTGTGGGTTACGATGATTACCGCGCCCTCGAAGGAGTCGATTGCTGCAAGCAGGGAGTCGCAGGATTCAAGATCCAGGTGGTTTGTTGGTTCATCAAGGAGGAGAAGGTTAACAGGTGAGAGGAGGATTTTCCCCAGGAGAACCCTGCTTTTTTCACCTCCTGAGAGCACGGCGATTTTTTTCTGTGAAAGCTCACCCCCGAAGAGCATGGCGCCGCACACATCCATTATCTCTTTGCGGCTGAGCCACCCTCCTGCGCCTGCAAGCTCCTCCTCGATTGTCAGATGCGGGTTGAGGCTGTCGATTCCTGACTGCCCGAAGTAACCTGCCTTGAGCGCATGATGGCGCTTGATCGATCCATGTGCAGGCTTCAGCTCTCCACTGAGAAGCCTGAGGAGGGTGGATTTTCCCATTCCGTTCTGCCCAGTGACGCCGATCCTATCATGCTTCTCCAAAACGAAGCCCAGGTTTGTTATAAGGTATGGCCGGGTCCCGCTGTATGAGAAGCAGAGGTCTTTGATAACCATGAGGTGTCGTGATGGGAAGGACGCATTGTGAAAGGAGAACTCAATGCTTTTGATCCTTTCGAGCTTTTCAAGTGTTTCCCGTTTCTGGAGAGACCTTATCCTCGATTGAACGAGCCCGGCAAGCCTTGCCTTTGCCCTGAAGCGGTTTATGAAAACCTCGGACTCCCTTCTCTTCCTTTCATCGTTGAGGCGGGTCCTCTCGTATATCTCCTCTTCTCTGGCGATGAGTTCGTACATCTTTTCTGTTGAGCCCCTGATTTTTCGTATCCTCTTGCGGTATATCGCCATGGTGTGGGTTGTGACTGCGTCCATGAACCCTCTGTCGTGTGTGATGAGCACCAGCTCTTTCTGCCAGGAGCTGAGGAACTGCGTAAGCCAGCGTATCGAGAGGATGTCCAGGTAGTTTGTCGGCTCATCTAGGAGCAGCAGGTCCTGCTCTGCGATGAGGAGCTTTGCAAGCTGTAGCCTTGACTGGTATCCGTCGGAGAGCTTTCGTGGGTCTTTCTCCATGTCCCTGGTGGAAAATCCGAGCCCTGAGAGGGTTTTTTCAACCCTCCAGGTCTCATCCCGTTGCTCAGGGCTGAGACCAAGACACCCCTCTATGAGAACGCTGGAAGCGCTGAATGAGGGATGCTGCTCGATATAGCCGATGGAGTAGTCATTCGGGCAGGAGATGGCGCCCTCATCGGGTTGCAGCCTGCCGCAGAGAAGATTCAGCAGGGTAGTTTTTCCGCTCCCATTTCTCCCGACAAGGCCGGCTCGTTCTCCCCTGCTGATGCTGAAACGCACATTGTCAAAGAGCACATGCGGTCCAAAGGACATCTTCAAGTTACTGACCCTGATCATCTGTGGCTTCCCTTAGGGTGTGCGGAAAATTTCCCGTTTCAAGGTGTAAGTAATATAGTATGGTATTTACGTGAATGTCGAGTTTAAGAAATTCCTGATAATATGTCGCGGACAAATAATATTTCAGTGCGTGCGAGCTCCGACTATTGAACATAAAAAACTATGATTGTATCCTTAAATACGTTATCTTTGCGTATTATTATAAAAAACTCTGCTCCTTCCTCGCAATGACAGCCTGTATAATTACTTGATATAACACCGTATCAGGTACGCATTGGTCGGATGAAACAAAACTGTATCGGGATAGGGCAATGATTCCAGAGAGGGTCCAGAAGGTCCTGGAGCAGCACAACCTCCAGGCGATAGAGTTTGAGGAGGGCTCCACCCCGACCGCTGTTATGGCTGCACGGAAGTTTGGTGTTCGGGTCGGACAGATTGCAAAATCCCTGCTTTTCCTTGGAAAGAATGACCGATTTTACCTGGTGCTGTGCCCGGGAGACAGAAAGATCTCATCCTCAAAGCTAAAGCTGTGTACCGGCACGAAGTCAAGGATGGCAAACAGCGATGAAACCCTCAGGGCTACAGGGTTTCCGCCCGGAGGGGTGTGCCCTTTCGGGGTGACGGGCATCGAAATACTGCTCGATGTACACCTGAAAGAATACGATACCGTATACCCGGCAGCCGGTACCGATGCCTCGGGAGTTCCGATGACCTTCGAGCAGCTTGCCAGGATAACAGGGGGAAGAATCTGCGACGTTACGGAACCGCAAATTTTTTGATTTTTGTTTCATCGGGAAAATTAGTACCTGGATCAAGATTGCTTCGTCAGCCGCCTTCGGCTCCTTCCTCGCAATGACAGCCTGCTTAATCTTTACTCGACATAAAATCGTATAAGGTGCGCATTATTCGGGGTAACCTAATTTTTATTGCAATGATTCGATATTGTGTATTTTTTCCATACCTTGACATTTTTTTGAGTTAAAGGTATTATTCACATACGCAAAAAATGAATATCTACTGCTTTGTAAGAGTAACTTGCAGGATTGTATTATGCTTGAAATTATCAGTTTGCGCAAGAGCTTTGGTGGTCTTCACGCTGTGAAAGACTGCACCCTCCGGGTGCGGGAAGGCTCAATCACCGGCCTCATTGGTCCGAACGGAGCAGGGAAGACCACCCTCTTCAACCTCGTGACTGGATTCTACAAACCGGATGAGGGAGAGATACACTTTCAGGGTGAGCAGATCGATGGGCTGCCGCCTGACAGGATATTTCATAAAAAGATATTCAGAACTTTCCAGATCACCCGCGAATTCGAGCAGATGACGGTGCTCGAGAACCTGATGATAATTCCCGCCCTGCAGAAGGGGGAGAAAATCTGGAATACCTGGTTCAGGCCACGCATGGTGCGAATGGAGGAAATGTCCCTGAAGGAAAAGGCGCTTGAGGTTCTGGAGTTCGTCGAGTTGATCCGTCTAAAAGATGAATATGCCGGGACATTGTCTGGGGGTCAGAAGAAGCTCCTCGAGCTTGCAAAGAGCATGATGGCCGACCCTAAGATGGTTCTCCTCGATGAGCCGGGCGCAGGGGTCAATCCCACATTGTTGAAGAAGCTTGTTGCCCACATTAGAAAACTCTGTGAGGGGAAAGGAATCACTTTCTTTCTCATCGAG
This sequence comes from uncultured Spirochaetota bacterium, assembly GCA_964584875.1. Classification (GTDB taxonomy): domain Bacteria; phylum Spirochaetota; class B62-G9; order B62-G9; family DRHN01; genus CAZPCG01. The sequence continues at coordinate 5,264 of CAZPCG010000048.1, read as the reverse complement.
CATGACATGGACCTCGTGATGAACCTGTGCGACCCCATAATCGTGATGAGCGAGGGAAAGAAGCTTGCGGAGGGGAATGCGGATGAGATAAAGCAGGACCAGAGCGTTCTGGAGGCATACCTTGGCGGGCAATACCGATAATTTTCTACTCGAGGCTCAGGATATTACCGTGGGGTATAGCAAGACTGATATCCTCCACGGCGTTTCACTCCGTCTTGCGGCCGGAGAGATCGTATCAATCATAGGTCCCAATGGGGCGGGAAAGTCCACCCTCCTGAAAGCCATCTTCGGGCTCCTGAAACCTAGAAAGGGAAAAGTGCTTTTAAAAAACGAGGATATTACAGGTTTGAGGCCCGAGAGCATCGTCAGGAAGGGGATAAGTTACGTACCCCAGATAGAGAATGTCTTTTCCTCCCTCACCATCGAGGAAAACCTCGAAATGGGCGCATTCACCAGAACCGATGATTTC
>CAZPCG010000048.1:0-4785 GCA_964584875.1 uncultured Spirochaetota bacterium | reverse complement strand
TTTCAGCGGCCGCCTCCATGAGGTATACGATCTCTTTCCCGATCTGAAAATACGGCGCCATCACAAAGTCGCCTATCTTTCGGGCGGCCAGCGTCAGATGGTAGCCATGGGGAGGGCCCTGATGCTCGATCCCGAGGTGCTCCTCCTTGACGAGCCGTCTGCCGGTCTTGCCCCGAAATTCGTGTCCATGATTTTTGAAAAGATCAGGGATATAAACTCCACGGGAGTTGCATTGGTCCTTGTGGAGCAGAACGCCCGCCAGGCTCTCAACATGGCCAAGCGGGGATATGTCCTTGCAACTGGGAGGAATGTTCTGGATGGTGAGGCCAAGGCCCTCCTGGACAATGTAGAAGTCGCACGCCTCTACCTGGGAGGGTGAGATTGGCTGAGCTCATCATCTATGGAATTGTTCTCGGGAGCATCATTTCACTCGGCGCCATAGGCCTGAGCCTGATTTATGGAATCCTTCGCTTTGGAAACTTTGCCCACGGCGATCTCATGACAGCGGGGGCCTATATCGCCCTCTTTCTCGTTACCGGGCCTCTTGAGTGGCTTGGAATTCCCGACAGTACCTTTGGACCCTTCTCCTTCGGATGGCGGATGGTTGTTGCTTTCCCTTTCTCAATGCTTGCAGTAGCGGGCCTTGCCATTCTGCTTGACCGTATTCTCTACCAGAACCTCCGCGCAAAGGCAAGCGGAAGGGTAACGCTGTCCATGTCAGCACTCGGGGCATCCTTCATCATTCGGATGTTCGTTCTCATCATCTGGGGAGCAGATTACCGATTCTACAGGCCCGGCATTTTGCGGCTTGCCCTTAAACTTCCGGCAGGTATCAAGATACGGCCCGACCAGATCCTGACCATCGTTGTCGTTACTCTCCTCGTTGTGCTGCTCCATCTATTTTTACAGAGAACAAAGATGGGCAAGGCGATGCGTGCGACATCGGACAACATGGAGCTTGCCCGTATCTCCGGTATCGACATACAGAGTGTCATCTACTGGACCTGGGGAATAGGAGGGGGGCTTGCCGCCGCATCGGGTATTCTATACGGCATAGATGTGCAGCTTCACCCCGGCATGGGGTGGAACTTCCTCATTCCCCTCTTCGCTGCAGCGATACTGGGGGGCATCGGGAACATCTACGGGGCCCTTGTGGGTGGACTCATCATCGGGGTGGTCCAGCAGGTCTCAACGGCATTCCTGCTGCCTACCTACAAACCGGCGGTCGCCTTCGTGATAATGATCGTGCTTCTGCTTATCCGGCCGCAGGGAATTTTCGGGGGGAGCTCGAAGTAATGGAGATTGGCGGAATCATCGCATATCTCGTATCCTTCGCCATAATGGCGGGGATATACGCTGTTTTCAGCCTCGGGCTGAACATACAGTGGGGTTACACAGGCCTCTTCAACATCGGTATCGCAGGCTTCTTTTGCATAGGGGCGTATGCATCGACGCTGATCACAACCCCCAGGCCTTCGGGCCTGTACGCAGACTACGTCCATCAGATCGCGGCACTCAACCTCCCCTTCCCCTTCGGACTCCTCGGGGCTGCTGTGATCTGCGGAATAGTTGCCCTTTTGATCGGCATCCCGACCCTCAAGCTGGGGGAGGACTACCTCGCCATCGCCACTATCGGGATCGCCGAAACAGTGCGGCTAATCTTCAACAATGAGCAGTGGCTTGCAAACGGCCCCCGGGGCATAGCCGGTCTTCCCCAGCCCCTGAGCGGGCTCGTCGATGCGCGGGACTACAACTACATCTACCTGCTCATAGTGATTACCGTTCTCGTGATAATATACTTTCTCATTGAGCGTGCCATCCGCTCCCCCTGGGGAAGGGTGCTTCGTGCAATCAGAGAGGATGAGGTGTCTGCTGCGATGAGCGGGAAGAACATCTTCAACTTCAAGATGCAGTCCTTCATCTTCGGCGCAATGGTCATGGGGATAGGAGGAGCGCTCTACGCCCACTACACGAAGGCCATCTCACCGGATGTTTTCACACCCCTCTACGGTACATTCATAATATGGGTCATGGTGATTGCAGGCGGGAGCGGGAACAACAAGGGTGTCATTGTTGGGGCCTTCGTAGTTTGGGCAATCTGGATCGGTACCCAGTTCCTCACAAGCTTTCTTCCCTACACCCTCAAGGCAAGGGCGCCCTACATTCGTTTCCTCCTGATAGGGATACTCCTCGAGCTCATTATCCTCTACCGTCCACGTGGCATTCTCGGGGAAGAGAAGATGGTTTCAAAGCTGTGGGGGTGAACGAAGCGGAGCAAGGGGCCCATCAAAGAGGCCCATCCCTGAGCCCCTTTGGTGGCGTACGTTTTACGGCGTTTCCATGCTGATGGTTTCGATCGTTCCCTTTGTGTACTTCCATACCTCGATGGGTGTTACGACATCCCCGTACCTGTCAAAGTCGACGGCACCTGCAGCACCTTCGTAGTTGATGTCCTTCCCCTGCTTCAGCAGGTCGAAGGCCTTCTTGAACTCACCTGGCAGAATGATCTCTCCGGGTGGACCTGCAACGAACCGCAAGTTGTCCCTGATGTTTGCCGTTGTCAGGGGCAGGCCCTTTACCTTGGCTGCGTATGCCGCAAGACCCACGACCGCTACGCCGTCGTAGGCATTGGTAATGAACGGCAGCGGCGGAAGCGTCCCGAACTCCTGCTGGTAGGCCTGGTTAAAGAGCTGGAGAGCCTTTCCTCCTACGGAGCCGGGAGCAGTGCCCATCAATCCCTCGATGTTTGCGGCACCGAGCGCCACGATGATGTCCTGCGATTTGGTCCCGTCGCAGAAGAAGAAGCTGCGGTAGTTGAAGAACTCAATTGCCTCCTTCAGATAGATCTTCGCATGCTCGGGGTAGCTGTAGGCGGCAAGCGCCTCCGGGTTGCCTGCAAGGGCCTTTCTCAGCTCGGCTGTGTACGATTCGGCAGCCCGCTCGTCGTGCGGGACCATGGCCAGAACCTTCCCACCGTTTTTCTCAAAGGATTTCCTGAACTCTTCTGCAAGCCCCTGACCGTAGGGGTTGTTGACGTAAAGCACCGATGCGGTTTTTATCTGCTTTGCAGCAACCCTTCCAGCAACTACTCCCTGAAGTGCATCCGAAGGGCAGGTTCTGAAAAGGAAATCCTTCCCCCTGTCTGCAGGGAGATCGGTGATGAGCGGGGATGTGGATGCGGGGGAGACCTGGATCACGCCGTTGGGAATGGTGACCGACTCAGCGACCGGTATCGTGACCCCGCTTGAGAGAGCCCCGATTATGGCAACGACCCTGTCGATGCTAACCAGCTTCCTCGCCGCAGTGGTGGCCGGTATTGCCGAGGTCTCGCTGTCCTCATGGATGAACGTGATGCCCAGACCGGCCTCCCCAAGTTGTTTCCCTGCAAGGACTATCCCGTTTTTAATGGCAGGACCAAACTCCTTCAGCGGCCCCGTATGGGCAAGCAGGGTACCGACCTTGATCTCCGCAACGACCTCCGCGACCCTCTCTCCGCTTGCGAAGGCTGCTGTAAAGGAAACCAGGGTTAAAGCCAGAACAATGAATACGATCAATGTTCTTTTCATGTATACCTCCTTTAATTGAGAGATAATTGAAAATCATACATATTTCGTGCAGAAATGTCAAGAACATAGTAAGGGTCAATATCATAAGCGATCGTTTTTTCTTTTTCCTCTGAGCCGATCTTGTTACATTAAATGGAAATTGCCTGCATCGTGGTGCGAGTTTATGCTTCCAGGAGCCACTTAAAGTATCGGGGAAAGGCCATGAAGAAGATCAACTGGGATTCACTGGGATTTGAAATAAATCCTGCCGATAAGATGTTCATCGCCCGCTACAGGGACAAAAGCTGGGACCGCGGAACGATAGTCGATTATGGAACCATCCCAATCTACCCCTCAGCAGTCGTGCTCAACTACGGACAGGGAATTTTCGAGGGGATGAAGGCATACCGAACAAAGGACGATCGCATCGCACTGTTTCGCCCCTATGAGAATGCAAAGCGTCTGAACAGAGGATGCAGGAGGCTGTGCATGCCAGAGCTTGACGAGGATTTCTTTGTAGATGCACTAAAGGCGCTTGTTCGGTCCAACCGCGACTTCGTTCCACCCTACGGTAAAGGTGAGCTCTACATACGACCGATCCTCTTCGGCTCGGGGCAGATGCTCGGGGTTTCCCCGGCTTTGGAGTACACCTTCGTTATATACATGTCTCCTGTTGGCCCTTACTTCAAGACCGGCTTCAGCGGGATACGGCTTGAAATACGCACCGACTACCACCGTGCCCCCCTTCACGGTACCGGGGATGTCAAGGCGATCGGGAACTATGCAACTTCCCTTCTGCCCAGGAGGATCGTGAAGCAGGTCGGCTTTGATGAGGTGATTTACCTCGATGCAAGAACATCCACCTATGTGGAAGAGGTTGGGGCGGCAAACTTTTTTCTTTATAAAAATAAAGTGCTCTCAACTCCGCGACTCAGCGGTTCAATACTTCCGGGTATTACCCGGGAGGAGGTTCTGATCATCGCAAATCGAAGTTTCGGCCTGTTAATTCAGGAGAGGGACATACGTTACGATGAGCTGTTTGGTGCCGAGGAGCTCTTCTGCACAGGCACTGCTACAATTATCACACCGATCGTTGCCGTTTCCTTCGATGGCAAAAACCATATCGTCGGAAGTGGGAACCCTGGGGAGATGACGAAAAGATTGTACGATGAGCTCAGAGGGATTCAGCTCGGCGAACGTCCGGATGTGTTCAACTGGCTCATAACTGTAGAATAATGGA
>CAZPCG010000047.1:0-9924 GCA_964584875.1 uncultured Spirochaetota bacterium | reverse complement strand
CATCCTCGACATTTCCCTTCACGATAACCGTTCCAAGGAAAAGGATGTTCCCCGTGTGAATATCTACATCACCCTTCACTTCGTAGACGGGGTCAACATTGACCTTCTCGTTTGACAGCGTCACCTGACCGTTTATGGTCGCCACCACACTCATCCCATCGGGGGAAAGCTCGGTATTCTTACCCAGGTTGAACGCCACATCATTCCCCGGCTTTGCATCAAGGATCTTATTGGTTACTGTTTTTCCAGGCTTACCCTCCGTTGCCTGTATCTTCGTTGCAAGAAGCTGGCCTGCAACGACGTTCTCGACGAGATCGAGGTCTTTGAAGTTCACCTGCCCCTTTTCGTCCTCCTCAAGCCGGACTTTCTTCTCCGTCCTGAAGTTGTACACGATCTGTGCATCCCTGCCGTTTTCAGGCTTCATGCCCTCGGCTGCGAGAATGGGGACGTTATATACCTCCTCTTCGAGGGATTCATTGATGACAGCCTGTTTTGATCCAAAAACCACCCCCCTGTCGTGGAGGGCTTCGAGCACATCGTCTATGTCAAGCACCCTGCCCCTGGGTCGCGGTGGAATGAGGGTCATGAACGCCTTCATCTCGTCGTCAGAAACCTCCAGGATCACCCGGGCATCGCTCCGCTCATCGGGGACCCATTCCCCAATCTTAACATATTCATCACTCGCTTCACGAACTATCTTTGCTACCTTACCCTTGTCAAACTCAACGATTCCCTTTGCACTGATCGCGCCCAGCACATCCTCTACCCGCACCTTGCCGCCGTGCCCCTTCGGAGGCGTTATCCTGAGCATCACGCCTATCCTCGTAACCTTTACCTTGAAGCTCCCGTTCCTGTCCCTGGAGAGCAGATCAATCTCCTCTTTCCCTTCAGCTCCTGCCGCATATTCCTTCCCGTGTAAGGCACCTCTTTCTACAAGCCTTACCTGGAGCCTGTACGGCTTCTTTTTGAAAAGACCCCTCTTTCCCTGCTCTACGATATCGTATACAAGGTCACTTATGTTTGCACCGAGCGCATCAGAAGCCCTTTCTAGCCCCTCCTCAATGGAATAAGCTTCGACCTCAATCGCACCCTTCGGGCTTTCCTCGAGGGGGCCAAAATCAAGACCGCTCAAAGCCTCCCTCAACCTTTCGAGAGACGTTGCCATGTCAGTCGTCCTTGCTGCACGAAGCAGCAGTTAAACAATGTACCTTGCATCGGGTTTTGATATCAGATCACCATGCTCTTTTTGATGTTCATCAGCTTACTTCGCAGCCGCATGATCGCCTTTGTATGGAGCTGTGAAATTCTTGACTCGGTAACCTGCAGAACCTCCCCGATCTCCTTCAGCGTGAGATCCTCATAATAATAGAGAATGAGCACCTTTTTTTCCTTGTCCGGCAGCTCATTGATCGCCTGAACGATTATGTTCTTCACCTCTTCTCGCTCCACTATGACCTCCGGATTCAGGCTCCTGGGGCTTTCGATGGTTTCCATCACCGAAACCCTGTCACTCTCATCCCCAACGTACCAGAGGTCGCTTAGAGATAGAAGGGACGCCCCCGATAGCCTGAGAATAAGCGAATGGAACTCCTTCAGCTCGATCCCCAGTTCCTGAGCTATCTCTGTATCGGTGGCCGCCCTCCCCAGCTTATTCTCAAGCTTGCCTATTATGCGCTCGATCTCTTTCGCCTTCTGCCGGACCGAGCGCGGAACCCAGTCGATTGATCTCAGCTCATCGTAAATCGCACCCCTTATTCTTGTTACCGCGTATGTTTTGAACTTTATGTGCCGGTCAGGATCAAACTTGTCGATGGCGTCCAGCAATCCGAAGACACCGTAGCCTACAAGGTCATCGAAATCAACATTCTGCGGCATTCCGATCGCAATCTTGCCGGCCACATACTTTACAAGAGGAGCGTACTGGTTAACAAAGTGCTCCCTGATTTTCGTGTCCTTCGTTTTTTTGTACTGTTTCCAGAGCTCCTCTTCAGTTTTACCCTCAAACACCTTTTCACTCCACTTCGTTTATGAAGCATCCATGCTGGCTGTACACTGCTCAATAAACGCTTTGCATGGAGATTTACAATCTACCTCGATAGAAATATCAGCAGGATGAAAACGATAACGACCAGCACAATCCCTCCGACAACGATCGTTGGATGCAGCTCACCCTTGATCCTTCGCTGGGAAGCTGGCTGCTCTTCGAGCTCCCGCTTTGAAACGACCCTCACGTCTTCTGGTACCTTGAACATACCCACGATTCCAGGTCCAAACTGCGTGAACACCCCCACATTCCCATCTTCCAGGTCCTTTACCTCTATGATTTTCGTGAACAGCGGAACCCGTATGCTGTCGACTTTCCCCCCTAGTAGCTCCGCAAGGTAATCCCCGATATCGCGCTCATCGGTTATTCTAACCTGGATCTCATCTCCAAATTCAAGCCCCTTGATTTCGACACCGCTTACCGGTGAAAGGACAGGATCAACTTTCAGAACTACCAGTGACTGATCCTTCACCCCTGCAGCTTCACCCTCTTTCTGCTCGGCAAAAGCCCCCCCTTGACCTTCTTTCTGCTCGGCAACCACACCGGATGCGGGTAGTTCCTGCCCCTTGTTCAGCTCAAAGACGTCGGTCATGTCGATGTGAAACTTCACAGCGATGTTTGTATCGGTAAATACATTGTAAAGCTCATCGACAAAGAGATTATTGAGGGCATCATGCTTTACGGGCTTACCCTTTTTCACAATAGCTGAGAGCCTGGAAACAAATGCTTTATCAGTGATCCTCTGCTTGAACTGCTCGATTTTCAATCCATCCACCTTCTTCGTTCTCGCATGCTCGTAGAGCTCATCCTCGAAATCCCTCCACCGCATGTCTACGTCTATTCTCCCTATCTCCCTGTCATCGGTGATGACGGTAATGAGACGTTTGATCTTTTTCTCCTTTTCATCGAAGCAGAAGAAGAGAGCGCCGAAATACCCTGTAATCTGCGTGATGAACTTCAGCTTGACGGCAAAAATATCCTTTGGCACCGCCTCGAGTATCCTCCTCGCCCCATCCACATCCCATCCTGTGAACTGCAGGAGCATCGTGGCGAGGTTCTGGTCACACCCCGTGATCTCGACAAGGTCCTTTACCAATTCCTCATTCATGGGAGCTTTCTTTCATCATCCTTTTTATTGCCTTTGCAAGTATCTCCGGCTCGTTCGGTATCCTGATCTTACCGACATCGATATAATCGCCACCCCTCTGCTTCGGCTTCCCCATGTCCTCACGGTCAACTTCCACATCGGGCACAAACTCCTTTTCCTGCTCATCGAAGAGATGATCGAGAGAAGGTATTTCTCCACCCTCCCATAAAGGGTTCCCTGCAGTGAGCCTTTCAGCTCCGGGTCCTGGGCCTTTGCCCAGCTTTTGGGTCGCAACTCTGCCTGAACCCATATCGGCAGCATGCATACCGCTCCCCTCGATGCCGACCCCTCCGACTGCCAGTGCCAGATCAATGGGTTCGGCAAGGGTGTAATCAACAGCCTTTCCCTGCTGACCGGCGCCACCATGGCCAATCCCGGCGCCACCATGGCCAATCCCGTTTTCCGGTAACTGGTTGCCTGAAGCAAGGAATTCGGGTATGTACCTTCTGAGAATATACAGAGCCCCCCAGATGATCGCCCCGAACAGGATCATGGATATGAATGCGCGCATAAACAGCACACCAATGGGATTTCTCACCGTCATCCCGGCAAGGAGAGATATCATGAAGGCGCAAAGCGCTGCGTACAGGGATATTTTCCGCTCACGCGTGAATTGGATGTTATCCATACAATAAAAATACCCCACTGCAGTGAAAAATCAATCGAATAATTTCCCCCCTACATTCGTCCTGAAAAAATACCCCTCAGGAATCTCCCGAAGCCGCCTGCTTCGTGATACTCTATGTCTGCCAGTCTGCTCATGAGATGCCTTATGGACTGTGAAGCCCTGCTGTTCGGCGCGCTCTTCAAGAATGGATCCTGCTTTATTACCGATCGCTGAACTGCGCTATCCTCGAAAACGAACCCGAGGTTATTCACTTTGATGTTCAAAAACTGCCCCGCAATATTGATCACCCGCTCTGCAACCTTCTTCCCCTCCATTACAGAATGCACCCTGTTTACCACTAGCTTTATGTTCGGACCATTGACCTCGGTCGATATGCTCTTGATGATACCGTATGCATCGGTGATGGCTGTGGGTTCCGGGGTAGTCACAATTATCGCATCATCGGCCGCTCTGAGGAAGGTCAGCACATTCTGAGATACCCCCGCTCCGGTATCGATCAGTATGATATCGGCATAAGCCAGATCTTTCAGATCTTCGATAAATGTTACCCTCTCCTCCTCCTGGAGATCGGCAAGCTGGGAAAAACCCGAAGCTCCTGCAACTATCTGTATCCCGTACTGCGTGTCCACGATAATATCATGCATCTTCTTCTGCTTCTTTATTACATGGTAGAGATTGTATTTCGGGATGATGCCGAGTATAACATTGACGTTAGCAAGCCCGAGGTCGGCATCCATCACCACAACCTTTTTCCCGATCTCGGCAAAGGCAATTGCAAGATTGATCGCTATACATGTTTTTCCAACCCCACCCTTGCCGCTCGATATGGTTAAGAGGCGCGGTACCCTTTTGTAGGGCACGCTCACCTCGCCGTTCCTCTCCCTCATGATCAGGCGCAGGCGCTCAGCCTGATCCTTTTGAATGTGTTTCATTGCGTTGGACTCTATCCCCATTGTCTCCCCCGCACCCGCATCATAAAAACATCAAATCCTGTAATAGGGAAAAGAAGCCTCACGGTCCTGCGAACAACCGCGCTGCTCCTCATACCTCTACCACCCTGAGGCCGTCCAGGGTGATCATTTCAAAAAGTTTCTCCTTATGAGCAATCTCGATGTCATCGGGAACACTCTGACCTGTGGTAAAATAAGATAATTTCATGCCCCCCTGCAACGCGCTTATCACCGAACCGATTGTGTTCGTCTCATCGAGCTTCGAGATGATTACCTTTCCGTACATGAGCTGGCGAAACCTTGTCACAATGTCGATTGCATCCCGGAACTTAGTGGTCGCACTCAGAACCAGATGAACATCCATTTCAACTTTCGCCCCGTCAAGGATGTCCCGCAGCTCTGCCAGCCCCAGATTGTTCCTCTGCGACCTCCCCACGGTGTCAACGAATATCAGCTCGGACTTGCTGTTCATCACCGCAGTTTTAAACTCTTCCCGTGAGTTAATCACGGTAAAAGGGAGCTGCATCAGCTCTGCATACTTCCCGAGCTGTTCTATGGCGGCAATCCTGTATGAGTCGATGGTGAAGAGCTCAACCCTTTTTTTCTGCAGAATTCCGAAGGAAGCGGCCAGTTTTGCGATTGTCGTCGTCTTGCCAACCCCCGTTGGGCCCACAAGCACAACGATCCTCGACCTCTCCTTCCCCGCCTCAATTGGGCCTGCCAGCTCAATGGAATCGAGGACGTAGCTCTTAACCCTCGCTTCGAGTATTTCTGGCGTCTGAACATCCTTAAAGCATAGTTCTGTTTCGAACCTTATCCTCATCGTCTGGATATACTCATCGGAGAAATCGTTTATCCTCAAAACTTCAGCAAGCCTGTCAAGGGTATGATTGCCTGGAGAGGATTTCTCCCCCTGCCCGACAAGAACCTTCTGGAGCTGGAGTTTCATCTCCCGTATTTCATTGAGGAGTGCGGCATCAGACGATACCCCATCCCCCTGATGCCCCCCCGAGACCGCCAGCATTGTTTCACCCCTGTACGAGACTCCATCAACCGGCACGCAAGCCTTCGACTTTGAACCCATGAAAGCCCCCTTAAGAGTGTCTGATGGCCCCTGATGGGCCGTTGCTGTCTTTCCGGCAGACCCATCATTGCGTTCTTCATGCTTTGCAACTGTCACCTCGGTGAGGTTTTTGGCGAACAGACCCAGGAAGCCCCCCTCCTTCACCTCTTTCCTCCCGATGATGTAGATGTTACTTCCCAGTTCCATCCTCGCCTTCATTACAGCTTCCCGGTACGTCGGTGCCCTGTAGGTTCGATACATCATCGATCCACTCTCTATCAGATTGATATTGTTCCCACCGCCTCAAGCCGCATATCCGGAACAATCTCAAAACTGCTCAGCACGGCGGCATTGGGTATAACACTCGCAACTATTGTCCTGAAAAGGGCCCTCACATCAGGCGATGTGAGAAACACGGGTCTCAGCCCCCTCTGCCTGACCTTCCGCCCCTCCTCCCGAATCTTTTCGAGAAGTTTCTTCCGGGAGGAAGGTTCCATGGCAAATCTCTTCCCCCTATCTGTATCAACTATAGCATTTTTGATTTCTTCTTCAACCTCTTTCGAGATGGTAATGACGGAGAGCTTCTTCTCCTCATCCGAGTACTGCTGGCATATCTGCCTTGAAAGGGCCTGGCGAACTATCTCCACCAGGTCATCATGGTTCTTGAGCGTCGGAAAATAGTCGGCCACAGTTTCCAGTATGGTCACAAGGTCCCGAATGGACACACCCTCCCGGAGCAGGCCCTTGAGCACCTTCTGTATATCACCCACCGTAGCGCCGGAATCCTTCACCTCCTTGACCACAGTCGCATAATCAGTGCTGAGGGAATTGAGCAGGGTCTGGACATCCTGGCGGCCGAGCACTTCACTTGCGTAGGTCTTGATAACCTCGGTGAGATGGGTGGCAACCACGGAAGGAGTATCAACTACAGTGTATCCGAGCCGCTCCGCCTTTTCTCTGTTCGTTTCATCTATCCAGATAGCGGGCAGACCAAATGCCGGCTCAACGGTTTCATCGCCCTCTATCTTCTCCTCCACACCCCCTGGATTCATTGCCAGATACCTTCCCATTTTTATCGCTCCCTTCCCGACCTCCACCCCCTTGATCTTGATCGAGTAACTGTTGGGATCGAGCTTCATATTGTCCCTTATCCGAATGGGCGGGAAGATAAGGCCAAGCTCGATTGCGCTCTGTCTCCTGATCATGGTTACCCTCTCCAGAAGGTCACCACCCTGATCGGGATCGACGAGAGGTATGAGATTATAGCCAATCTCAAGGGCAATGGGGTCGATCTGGAGCAGCCCGACCACACTCTCCGGGCCTTTTGCTGCTTCCTCCTTTTCCTTTTTGAGCTGCTCCCCCTCTGCCGGTCCGAACCTCATCCCCCGCCTAAGGTAGTACGCCAGAAACCCCAGTATAAGCGCCAGCACAATGAGCGGGATTCTTGGAAACCCGGGCAGTATGGCGAGGAAGGCAAGGAATGAGGCCCCGATCCAGAGAGTCCTCGGCTGGCTCAGAAGCTGGCCGGTAAGCTCTGCCCCCAGGTCCTCCATCGCCACGGCTCTCGTGACGATGATACCGGTCGCGGTGGACATCATGAGCGCCGGTATCTGTGCTACAAGTCCATCGCCGATTGTAAGCATGGTGTAGGTGTTGACGGCACTTCGGAAGGACTCCCCCCTCATCGCCATGCCTACAATCAGACCGCCGACGATGTTGATCATAGTTATGAGGAGACCGACCTTAACGTCACCCTGGACGAACTTGCTTGCACCATCCATAGCGCCGTAAAAATCCGCCTCCCTCTGGACTTCAAGCCTTTTCCTGATCGCCTCCTCCTCGGTGAGAATCCCGGCAGAAATATCCGCATCGATTGCCATCTGTTTCCCCGGCATGGCATCGAGGGTGAAACGGGCAGCAACCTCAGAGACCCTGGTTGCACCTTTCGTGATTACTATGAACTGCACGGCGATGAGTATGATAAATATTATGAACCCGACGACGTAGTTGCCCCCCACAACGAACTGGCCGAAGGCCTGTATGATCTTTCCCTTGAATGCAGGCCCCTGCAGTAGAATGAGGCGGGTGGACGATACGTTGACCGCAAGCCTGTACACCGTTGAAACGAGCAGAAGCGAAGGAAAGACGGAGAGATCGATCGCCCTCCGCATGTACATGACGGTGATGATTGTGATCAATCCCAGGCCAAAGCTTATGGCAATGAGAAAATCCAGCAGCATGGCAGGTATGGGAATGATGAGCATGAGCACGACTGCAATGACGCCAATTGCGATGAGAATATCGGTCCTCTGCCACCACACCCTGGGTTTTATCGCATCAGCCATGGTCCCCTCCCTGACTCCAAACCTTCTTCTTTAAAGTATCGGGATAATACTAAAAATTATTAGCCGTCCCTGCCGCGGCAGGCAGCTTCTGAAGCCCCATCCCATTTTTAAACCGCATCCTTCCTCCTCAACCTGTAGACGAAGGCAAGCACCTCCGCAACCCAGTTACTGATTAAGTATACTGTCCCCATAATTCTTAAACCGCATCCTTCCTCCTCAACCTGTAGACGAAGGCAAGCACCTCCGCAACAGCCGTGAAGAGATCATCTGGTACCTCCTCACCTATATCAACCCTTCTATACAGCTCACGGGCCAGCGGCTTATTCTCAACAACGGTCACATCGTTCTCCAGGGCTATCTCCTTGATCCTCTGGGCCACCAGGTCCTTCCCCTTTGCCACGCAAACTGGAGCGCTCATTCGCAGGGCCTCGTACTTGAGTGCGGAGGCAAAATGTATCGGGTTCGTGATGACGACGTCCGCCTTCGGCACCTCCTGCATCATCCTCCTCCTGGCGTAGGCCCGCTGTTTCTCCCTCATCCGTGCCCTTAAAAGCGGGTCTCCTTCCAGAAGCTTCCGTTCCTCCTTCAATTCCTGCCTCGTCATCTTCAATGCCTCAATGTGCTGACGGTGCTGGAAGATGTAGTCAGGAATCGAGAGGACCAGAAGTATCCCGCTCACAACCATGATCAGCTTAAAGGAGAGAAAAACTATGATGTACAGCCCCTGAGCCAGGCCCATATCAAGGGTGCTCATGATGGTTGGAACATCCTTCTTCACGAGGAGAAAAGCCACGACCCCGATGGCAGCGACCTTGAATATCGCCTTTGCCAGATTGACGGCTGCCTGCTTTGTAAACAGCACTCTCTGAAAGAATCTAACCGGGTTGGGGTTGATCCTTGAAATGTCTGGCTGTATCGGTTTGGTCGTGAACTGAAAACCGACCTGGACGACGTTGCCGATAAAGGCCGAGACAAATACAATGCCAAAAATGGGCCCGACCAGCTTTAAAAAAATGGGCAGCATTGGCTTGAATAGAAATATGATGTTCTCACCCGAGCTCACAACCTCACCAACCATCCCCAGGTAGAACTCCATCATCTTTAGAGTATTCCTGTACATGCTCCTGGATAAAATAAAAATGATGAAGAAACCGAATAGAAGCACCAGGGCACCCGGCAGCTCCTGGGTCTTGACGACCTTTCCCTCTTCACGGGCTTTACGCTTCTTGTACTCTGTGGGTTCCTCTGTTCTCCCCTCGTCTTCCGCCGCAAAAAGCTGGAGGTCAAAGCGGAAGATCTCCTCGAGGGGAACTACACTGGGGACTACCCTGAACCCGAACAGACCAGAATCGAAGTACCAGCCTTCAGAATCGGTAAATCTGCTGTCGCTGCTTATTTCGGTCACCACAGTATAAAACCCCCTAAACGATGCACCATGGCGTCAGATAGCGCCGAGCGCCCGGATAAAATCAAAGAGGTTTGTGAACGCCCTGTTAAGCGCAGAACCCATTCCGAGCGCTATTGCCCCAATGACCACGAGCATCATCAGAAAACCGACCCCGATCTGGATCGGAAAACCCAGCATGAATATGTTCATCTGGGGAGCTGCCTTTGCCAGAAGGCCGAGGGTCACCGAGAGGATAAAGAGCGTCGTCAGTATGGGAAAAGAGAGCTTCAGGGCTACAAGGAACATCGATCCAAAGGTATCGATGAGCGTTCTGTACATCGCCCCGCTGTGCTTCATGAT
>CAZPCG010000046.1:0-10009 GCA_964584875.1 uncultured Spirochaetota bacterium | reverse complement strand
GGAACTCCCCAGCTACCTCCACATCTATCATCCCGCCCATTCTCCGAAAGATCTCGAGAACATGGGCCCTCGTCGGGTTCAGCCCCACCCCTTCCACGACCAGGTTCGACCCGGGGCAGGTGAGCGCAGCTGCAATGAGAAACACCGCCGAGGATATGTCACCCGGCACGCCCATGTCGATGGGGGCAAGCTCCCTCCTTCCTGTGATGTATATCTCTTTCCCACGTGTGGTATTCTTTACCCTTATCCCTGCATCGCATAAGAGCAGCAGGCGCTCGGTATGGTCTCTCGTGTTAACCGGCTCCGTTACAACCGACATACCATCTATGAAGAGGGATGCAAGGAGGAGCGATGATTTTACCTGGGCGCTTGCAACCGGCAGGGTGTACCTGATAGGAAGGAGCTTTCCCCCTTTAAGCACAAGGGGGAGGCGGCCATTATGGGTCTCAATGAGGGCACCGTGCTCCACAAGCGGCCGGGCAACCCTCCCCATAGGCCTCCCCTGAAGGGATGCGTCACCTCTCAGCACGGCGTTTATCCCTGCCCCGCTCAAAAGCCCGGCGAGCAGCCTGGCGGTCGTTCCAGAATTCCTGCAGTCTATGTCAAACCTTCGCCCCTCCCCCATCTGTTCAAAACCGCTGAGCCCCATACCCTCGATTATCGTATCTTCACCATCAGCGTTCATCACTATACCGATGCCTCTGAATGCATCTACGGTGGCTGCCACATCGAGGGAGGTTGAAAGCCCCCTCAGCCTGCTTTTGCCGCTTGAAATGCTCCCAAGCATCACAGCACGGTGGGAGATCGACTTGTCACCGGGTACCCGTACTCTTCCCGAAAGCGACCTCATCCCCTCAAGCACAACGTCCATCTACCCCCTATCCCCTGGTTTATCCATGGATTTATTCTCCTCCGCCATCCGGGAGGCCTTGAACAGAGTCCTGTACACCGAGGTTATGAAACTGCAGGCACCAGGGTCCACCACTCTCCCGCCAATGTTTTGAAGAATCGAACTCTCCCTCTCCCTGTCAATGACAGGCAGACCGCCCAGCTTCTTGAGCATCCCTATGCGCCTTACAGCGCGGTAGCGATGAACCAGAAGCCGTACCATCCTTCTGTCAAGCCTGTCAATCCTCCTCCTGAGCTTCTTTAAAGACCCACCGGCCATACCATCTCCACTCCGAACGCTTTGCTACAAGATACAGGTGCGGTAAAGAGCCGGTAAACTCTTTTTTAAAAAAGATAATTTGCGCTTTTGACCGGATAATCCTTGCCCATATACCGGAAAAAGATTAAAATATATGAACGATTGTTCATATGTTCATATGTTAAGGCTTCAGTATGGGAAAAGCGGCTCAAGACAGCCTTGCAGGCCTTTCCCATCCCCTTCACCGGAAAAGGATCGAGATGGCGAGGAGAAAGATACCCGGCGAGGGTATGGCTGAGAGGATTGCAGACTTCTTCAAGGTATTCGGCGATCCAACCAGGGTAAAAATCCTAAATGCCCTGTTCATATCCGAGCTCTGTGTGAACGACATCGCCGCTCTCCTGGGGATGGAGCAGTCTGCGGTCTCCCATCAGCTCAGGATTCTCAAGACAGCAGGCCTTGTAAAAAACAGGCGCGAGGGTAAAATTATCTTCTATTCCCTGGACGATGAGCACATCCAGCAGATATTCCACCAGTCTCTGGACCATCTCTCCGAGCGCTGAGAGGGGTACAGCGAGGCCCGCATGAAGAAATATCATATCGATAAAATGGACTGCGCCGAGTGTGCTCCCAGAATCGAAGAGCGCCTTCGGAAGAGAGAGCTTTCTCTCATCGTCATTTCCGCTCTGCTCATCGGTATCGGGATAATCTTTTCGGAGAGGCTCAAGACAACGCCCCGCTCCTGGGGGGAATATGCTGTGTTCCTCACCGCCTATCTGATCAGCGGATGGCGGGTTCTCAGGAATGCAGGAAAGGGTATACTTCGGGGAAAATTGTTCGACGAGCACTTCCTCATGACCACTGCCACCATCGGTGCCATAATCATACATGAACTTTCTGAAGCAGCCGCAGTCATGCTCTTCTTCCACATCGGCGAGTTCATCCAGTCAGTGTCCCTTGCCCGATCCAGACGGTCGATACAACGACTGCTTGAGATACGGCCTGAGATCGCATGGGTGAAGAAGGGAGAGGGGCTTGTGAAACAGTCTCCTGAATCGGTGCAGACTGGAGAGCTCATAGTCGTAAAGCCCGGTGAACGAATCCCGCTGGATGGCGTTGTGGTGCATGGCACATCATTTGTGGATACATCCCCGCTCACCGGTGAGCCCGTCCCGCGAAGCCTCAATCCGGATGGGGAGGTCCTGGCCGGCATGATCAATCAGACCGGGGTGCTCACAATCAGGGTTACAAAGAGGTTCGATGATTCCTCGCTTGTAAAAATCCTCTATCTTGCAGAAAGGGCGGTTGAGAAGAAAGCGAAAACGGAGAGATTCATTACCCGGTTTACCCGTTTTTACACCCCCATAGTGCTAGTCGCTGCCCTTGCCGTGGCTTTGGCGCCCCCACTGATTACACAGACCCCCTTCAAACCCTGGATATACAGGGCCCTGGTGCTGCTGGTCATCTCCTGTCCATGCGCGCTTGTGGTGAGCATTCCCCTGGGATATTTCGGGGGCATAGGGAAAGCGTCCAGGCAGGGGATTCTCATCAAGGGCTCAAACTACCTTGACCTCCTGCCTTCGGTGGGAACGGTCATCTTCGACAAGACCGGTACCCTCACGAGGGGCGTTTTCAGGGTGCAGAGGGTCATCCCTAAGAACGGGTTCAGCGAATCGGAGGTACTGAGGTGGGCCTCAGAGGCCGAATCGCACTCACAGCACCCCATAGCGCAGTCGATCCGTGACGCATACAGCGCCATGACCAGGCTGCAGTCACCGGAACACAGCGCAGGGGAAATATCCCCCGAAGTTATGTCCCACCTGTCCAATTCGGGAACGGAAAAGGCCGCAGAGAAGGCTGCAGAGAAGGCTGCAGAGAAAAAAGGTGAAGGGCTTTTTACCATTCAGGAGTACGAAGAGATGGGGGGCTACGGCATCAGGACAACCATCGGGGAAAGGAGGGTCGTAGTTGGAAATGACAGGCTCCTGCACCTTGAAAACATCCCCCATGATCTCTGCAGTCTTCCTGAAACCTTCGTGCACGTTGCAGTGGATGGAACCTTCGCAGGCACTATCGTCATCGGCGATGAGCTGCGCGGTGATGCACAGCGAGCGGTTGATGAGCTGCGGAAGCTTGGCGTCAGGAACATCGGGATGCTGACGGGCGACAACCACTACACAGCCCGGAATCTTGCTGCAAGCCTGGGACTCGACTACTACTTTGCCGACCTCCTGCCCGACGGAAAGGTCGAAAAAATCGAAGAAATAATGCAAGAGCAGGGGGAAAAGCATCCCATCGCCTTTGTCGGAGATGGCATCAATGACGCTCCCGTCATTGCCAGGGCCGACGTTGGCATAGCCATGGGCAAGGAGGGTTCGGATGCAGCAATTGAGACTGCCGACATCGTCATCATGTCCGACTCACCCTATAAAATCGTAAAATCGATTGAACTGGCGAAGAAGACGCGAAAGATCGTATGGCAGAACATAGCCGCGGCTGTGGCCATAAAGGGGGTATTCGTCATCCTCGGCTCATTCGGTGTGGCGACAATGTGGGAGGCG
This sequence comes from uncultured Spirochaetota bacterium, assembly GCA_964584875.1. Classification (GTDB taxonomy): domain Bacteria; phylum Spirochaetota; class B62-G9; order B62-G9; family DRHN01; genus CAZPCG01. The sequence continues at coordinate 6,301 of CAZPCG010000046.1, read as the reverse complement.
GTGTTCGCCGATATGGGCGTAACCATCCTTGCAATATTCAACGTGATGCGAATACTGAGAGGATAACGTGACATCAGCCATTTCCCCAAGTTCATTGATAGGGATTTTCACCGGGGGTTGAAGAATTTCACTATAGAAGGAGAATGGTCATGAAGTATCGCATTCTGGGAAAAACGGGTTGTAAGGTCTCGGAGGTTTCGAGCGGCACCTGGCAGCTTGGGGCTCGCTGGGGTGATAAATTCAACGAGGATGAGGCCAGGGCTACGCTTCACGCCGCCATAGAAAAGGGAATAAACTTCATTGACACGGCGGATGTGTACAGCGAGGGACTGAGCGAAAGGGCCATAGGCAGGTTCTTGAGGGAGGTAAGGGGCGCGGGTATATTTGTGGCTACGAAGTGCGGCAGGAAGCTCAAGCCCCACGTTGCAGATGCATACAATGAGAGGAATATCAGGGGCTTTGTTGAGGCAAGCCTGAAGAACATGGGCGTCGACGTCATCGATCTCATCCAGCTGCACTGCCCGCCAACTGACGTTTATTACAGGCCGGAGGTCTTTGAAACCCTTGACAAGCTCAGGAAAGAGGGCAAGATACGTTTTTACGGCGTGAGCGTGGAAAAAGTCGAGGAAGGGCTGAAAGCCCTCGAGTACCAGGATCTTGCCACGGTGCAGATCATTTTCAACATCTTTCGCCAGAGGCCTTCGGAGTCCTTCTTTCGCGAAGCAAAAAAGCGTGACGTGGGTATCATCGTGCGGGTTCCCCTCGCAAGCGGTCTTCTCACGGGTAAATTCTCTAAAAATACGTTATTCGGAAAGGGAGACCATCGTCTTTTCAACCGGGAAGGAAAGTTCTTTGACAAGGGCGAGACCTTTTCAGGGGTCCGATATGATGCGGGACTTGAGGCGGTTGAGGAGCTGAAAAGAATCTTTGGAACGGAGAGCATCGCTCTCCCCGCTCTCCGATGGGTACTGATGTTCAGTGAGGTGAGCTGTGTGATTCCGGGAGCAAGCAGCAGCAAGCAGGCAGAGGAAAACGCGAAGGCATCCGATTTGCCGAAGCTCACGGGGAAACAGATGAGGAGGATAAAGAAGCTGTACGAAGATAAGATAAAACCGGACGTCCACCAGCGCTGGTAGCAGTGAAGGGCGGGAAACCGGCATCATGCTCCCTGAGTGTCAGATTGAGATATGCCTCCACAAATAAAGAAAAAGGGTGCCAAGAGGAGGTGAGATGATCGTCGGATACGGTATTGACATCATGGCCACCGAACGGATAAAAAGGGCAATAATGCGGTTCGGTGAATATTTTCTAAAAAGGATATACACAAGCTATGAGCGAAAACAGGCCCAGGCGCGCGGGAGGAGCACCTACCAGATTTACACTTCGTACTGGGCGGCAAAAGAAGCGGTTATGAAAGCCCTGGGAACAGGCCACAGGCAGGGAGTACGGTTCAGGGATATTGAGATACGGCATGAGAGATCGGGAAAACCCTACGTGCTGCTGCACGGACAATCAAGGGAGCTTGCGCGTCGGCTACGTGTTCACAACATCGTTATCAGCATGTCCCATCTTCACGACAGTGCCATTGCCTCGGTGATCTTTGAATCATAGGAATAAAAAAGGGTCGTCCTGAAAATGATTACATGGATCGAGATTGCTTCGTCAGTCGCCTTCGGCTCCTTTCTCACAATGACAGCCAGCCTTATCTTTACCCAATATAAAATCGTATCAGGTACGCACTATATATGTATGAAGGAGGGCACATGGACCGGAAAGAGGCTTACAAACTGCTTACAGAGTACACGACGAAAACCGGCCTCATCAATCATGCACTGGCCGTGGAGGCGGTGATGAGGGAGTACGCTAAGAAGTTCGGTGAAGATGAAGATGCATGGGGGATTGTTGGCCTGCTCCACGATTTCGACTACGAGCGATACCCGACACAGGAGGACCACCCCTTCAGGGGAGCCGAAATTCTAAGGGAGAGGGGTGTACCCCGGGAGTGGATCGACGCAGTCCTCGGTCATGCCGATTACAGCGGGGTGAGACGTGAAAGCCCGATGGCAAAGACCCTCTTTGCCGTAGATGAGCTTGTAGGTTTCATAGTTGCGGTGGCGCTTGTGAGGCCGACGAAGCAGCTTGCCGATGTGGAGGTAAAATCGGTGCTCAAGAAGATGAAGGACAGGGCATTTGCGGCGGCAGTCAGCCGCGAGGATATAAAGCAGGGCGCCCAGGAGCTGGGCTTTCCCCTCGAAAAGCACATCGGGATCGTCCTGGAGGCGATGAAGAAGGTGGCAGGCACAATTGGCCTCTAATAGCCTTCATATAGCCTTCACAGGGGAAGATTGTAAGTTTACTTGATTATTTTTCTATTATGATTACCGTATCTTCAGTCTCAACCAGCTCCATGAGCAGTTTTTCAAATCGCTTTTTTAGCTCCTCCACCTTGATTGCTTCATTTGCGCCCAAACGCTCCAGCAGCTCTTCAGCCTTTATTCTAACCTCCCTGCCCTCTCCTATCAATTCTTTAAGAATCCTTAAAAGCTTGCCATCCACCTTGACAGCCGAAAACCCGGAATCCAGTGCTTTTTCAACCAGCTTCTTTTCCGGAAAGGCATCAAGCTTCGGTCTATCTATGACCTCTTTTGCCTTCATGGATACAGCAATAAGGGCTCTGTTGCTATCTCTTTCTATTTCTTTTGCCACTTTACTTGCGATAAAATCCGATTCAGGATCAAATCCACAGACACATCCGGGGTTCCGAAATAGATCTTCTTTTCTCAAAAGTGAACAAGCCTTTTCCATAGCCTCTTGAATTTTACAATCAATTTCTTGAAACCCATGAGGTACTTTTAAACCACCGATCTCAGATAAGGCTTTGAGTTTCTTAAAATTGCTCTGTTCTTTTACCTTATCAATCGGAGAAAAATCCGCAAAGGTCCCAACAGCCTTTTCGTGTTTGTCAAAATAAAATTCAACATACCTAGCGATTAAAATCTCAATGTCTTTTCTCAAACTTTCATAACCGTCCAATAACTCTGAGGCAGTAAACCTGCCAAGGATGTCATCTCGCTTCCGGATAAATTCTGCACCGCTGATCCCTGTGAGATATCTTATCTTATTTTCCAGATACTCCCTGGAGGTGAAAAGCTCTGTAAGCCTGTTCAGAACACCCAGTGCCTCAATCAGAGCTGGAGGATCGATATCCTGTAATTGATATTTACTTGGTCGCTGCGAACTGATACTGCTGAAAAATCGAAAAAGGCTATCAGCCTTATCCAATTCCGCTAGCAGTCCTTGTTTTTTAACCGTCTCCGGAAGCAGTGAAACGTTTTTTATAAACTCATCTTTCACAAATTTCCCTCGCATTTCGTGGAGTTCCTGCCATCCGAGTTCCAGTTCTTCATCATCAATAGGGTCAACTTTTTTCCCGGTGAGACCTTCTATGATCCGGGCAATCTTTTCCTTATCGGTTTCTTGTGGTAGTGCTACTTCAGTGAAAAAGTCCCATCTATATCTGTTGGGGTTACCGGCGATTTCATCAATCCGGGTAACTTTAAACAGCTCATCATGCTTTTTAAGAACGATCTTTCCCCTTCTCAACAATGCAAAGATTAATATCTCGAAGAACTGCTCGTCGATTCCGAAATGCCTGCGAATATGATCCTTTATCTCTTTTATGTTCATGATGCCTCGAGCCAGATCCAGGCGCCTGATAATCTCACCTGCATATTGAGTATCTTCAAGGGCCTTTTTAATTAAATAAGACTTCTGACCAGCACGCATAGACTGTGTGTCTACCAGATACAGAGGCATCAGAACACCCTGAATAAGCTCCTCAAGGGATTTTACGGGATTTTCCACTTTACCAACCCGGATAACTTCTTTGATCAGCTTGTTTGTATGATTCCTGCTAAAAAATCTGGGGAATTTGGGATGGTCAGGATACTTCTCAGAGAGAGGTTCTTCTATTAAAGCCTCCAGGAGGAGCCTTATCCCTTGATCTTTGTAATTTCTTAAGTCTATGTCCCTCACCTGGGAGTTATATATCTTCCCGTTTTCAAAAAAGGCTCTTTCAAAGATCTCCCTTGCTTTGGTTTCTATTTTTTTCTTTTCGACCTGTAACTCATCAAGGAACTCTTTGCGACCTTCGGTTTTTTCAATACTTTCAATCTTTTCAGCCGCCACCAGTTTCTTAATTTCGAATAGCTCATCTTTCCCGATCTCTCCGGCTTCAAAAATAAAAAACCGATCATCTGCAATGCGTGTACTTAGATTAAGACATCCAGGGGTAAGAACAAGCTGAAAATCCAGATCCGGATCAGTCTGGAATTTATCTAACATCTGTGTAAGATGGTCAGTGCTTAAATTTTCTGTAAAGTACACCTTTCCCTGTCTTTCCACATTCCTGCTTCCCCAGATTACTCCCTTTACATCCGTGGAAGGGGGCACAGCTCCCCAGAGGGTAGGTGTTTCATCTCTTATTTCTGAATAACCATTCTCTTTTATTCGGTCGTTCCAGAATCGGCGAAAGACTTTGTAAATTGCCGGATCGTCATCTCTGATTGGTCTGGCAGTGTTCTCGATCTCCTCTACCGCACTTGGGCCAACCTTTGAAATATCGATATAATAAGCGGGTTCGCCCGCTTTGGTGATTCGCTTCAAATGGCGAGCCCCACCCTTAGCCCGGAGGTCCTCTAAGATCCCATCATAGGTTTTGTAATTCAATTCTCCCTCGTCACCAATGGTACGAAGCACCAGGTCGGCAAGTTCCTGGGGGGTTTTTTCTTCAAAATTACCGATCTTCAAAATGAGAAGAGCCTTTACAATCACTTTGCCAACCTCAACAAAATACCGGTCCATCTTACCGAAAACGTTATCCTTAAAAAAGATATATACATCCCAATAATTCTGTAACCGTCGCTGTACCTCCAGATCCTCAAAGTAATGATCAAAAACCGAATCCACAGCAAGAAAGCTATCCCAGGCTTTTTGTTGAATTTCACAAGATCCATAGCTTATAAAGCCCAGAGCCGTTCTCTGCTTGGAGGTAAAAGGGTTCATCTTCTCAATTGCCCGGAAGACAAAAGGGTGAACTGGGTAAATCAGGGCAAATCCCTCTCTGTCATTCTTTTCATCAAAAACCATTTGTGGGAAGCGCCTTTTAATTTCCTGATATAAATCAAGGAGCCGCTTCTTATCCCGTTTCCGAAGCACTCTTTCCCCGGCGATCTTTTTAAAATCCACATTGGAAAGCGGAAGGCTTTCGAAGCGATCACGGATTTTCTGCCACTTGGCACGGTCAATCCCTTTATCCTCAAACCACTTCTCTTCTTGCAGGGTAGCGATGAGGTGTACTTGGATCTTCTGGGAAATCTCCCCCACCTCCTGTAAGAAAGAGATATTGAGGTTAATGACTCCCCAGTCAAGAGACCTGTCCAGATAGTCGGCCAGCTCATCCACAAGGATAACCAGTGAAACGTCACCGTTTTCCATTTTACTTACTTCGGTGAGGAAGCGTTCAAACTTCGGCCGTATCTTTGCCTCAGTTACCACACGCACGTTAGTTTCCCGTTCGAACTCCTTGGCAAACTTCACCGCTTCAGGTCTATTGTAGTCCAAAAGCTCCTCCCAGGACTCACATCCTCTCTTTTCCAGAAATTCTGCGAATTTCGGATGTTCTATAAAGGTCCTGGTAAAGTTCTCAAGGAATTCCTTCTCCCCCGCTAATAGAACTCCTCGCCCGTATTTCTTCCGGAACTCCTCTTCCAGCAGGTCAAACAAGAGGAATTCTAGATTGCTTTCGGAAACCTCGGTCAGTTTAAGCTTAATTAGGAAGGTTTTAGGAAAGGCTACAGCAGCCGCTTTAACCTGCCCAAACAAATCCTCCCTCGTTAGAATTGAATAGATAAAAGCCAGGAAATGGGATTTGCCAGTCCCATATCCGCCATAGACCAGATAGGAATTCTTACGGTCCCGTTCAAAACCAGATATCCGGTTTAAGATACTTTCCAGATGCCCTTTAATCTCACCGGTAATGACGTAGTCTCTGACTATCGATTCCTCATCGAAGGAATCGATATCGATGACATCCGTAATCTTCTGGATGTCAACCAGATCGACAATTTTTAAAGCCATGGGCTACCTCATCAAATTTCTGCCCAGAATTGGGTTGAAAACTTTGGGATGGTGTACAGTATCCTCCCAAATGCATAAATCCGCTGATTGGAAACCTTTCCGGGAATGGACACAATACATTTTTTTTCCCAACCCTTCCTGACAGATAGAGAATCCTTTAATG
>CAZPCG010000045.1:7222-10020 GCA_964584875.1 uncultured Spirochaetota bacterium | reverse complement strand
GCAAAGCTTTCGGTTTTCGTCACTGTAAGTACGGCAAGAACGAGGAAAAAGGCAATCAAAACTGCTCCAAACAGGAACCACTGCACAACAACATAATTCTTAAACCCCGTGCAGAGGAACCCGGCCGTGAATGCGGCAAGAAACAGGGTGATCACTATATTACCCGCAGGGCCCTGACACCAGAGCCCGAAGTTAAGGAGAGCTTGAGAGCTCAACTTTACCCCGAGCACCATAAACATCGGCCCGAGGCCGAGGCTTGCGAACAACCACCCTGAAAGTGCAACCCACTGCAGTATCCAGATAACAAATCCGCTTAAAACCGCTGTATACCCTACACCCCCTCCCAGTATTCTACTCTGGAATATGTAGTCTCCACCACTTCGAGGCATTGCAGAAGCGAGAAATACGAAGGTAATAGCGAGAAAGGTTTGGAAAAAGGTGCAGATAATAATGCCAAGCCAGAGACTGGAACCGGGAAAAGCAGCAGGGGCCTGGAGAAAAACCCAGGGGAATATCAACCCCATCGTCAGCACGTTGTAAACGAATGCCGAAAAGGGGGACATCACCCGGATGAGACCCGAAGCTTTCCTTGTAAATATCTCCTGCGTTGCCATATATCCCTCCTTCTTTAAGATTTTTAAGGAAGAGAAAAACATTCGCTCAACACCTCGCGGTTTCTAATTGGATTCACCTCCTTTCAGGAAATTTTTGTTTACAAAAACATTTTTACTCTTATTATTCGCATTGTTGTATTTTTTTCAATAAAAACTTTTGAGATTGTCTGCCACTGCCATGATGCACAGGGATTCCCCGCATCTACGGGATATACTTCCTTTCAGCCTGAGGTCATCTGAAAGCTCAGCACCTTGCCGTTCTGGAGGTTTGTGATGACGCCCCTGAGTATTCCTTCGCCGTACTCACTGCCCGGGTTTATAACCGTCGTTCGCCCTATCTTAGCAACACCGCGCGATTCGTGGATGTGCCCGACCAGTGCAAGCAGGGGTTGATACTCCTCCACTGCTTCCCTCACCGCACAGCTCCCCACACCTACCATAACCGACTGTCCCGCCCGGACAACAGGCGTCGGCGGATCGGTGGATGTATCAAGGAGGGGTGCAAGGTCAAGGGTGCAATCCTTCGGTGGGGCATGGAAGTTGAAGATTACGTTGGTGAAGTCATCCACATCCTTTAGCGTCTCCTTGATGAGCTCCCTGAGCCTGTCGTCCTCAGCCTCCCGCGGTGTATCCCAGGGGGTCGGGTTGCTCAACCCGAAACTGACCATCGGATGGATGTCATCAACCATGATCACCTTTCCCTCAGGATTTATCACTTTCCCGGTCTGGTTCTCTTCGATCACATGCACCACCCATTCATCATCATCATTTCCACCCGTCATATAGAGCTTCAGGTCCGTATCCTTCAAACGCTCATTCGCAAGATGGATCCAGTGGAGCAGTCTCTCACGTGCCTTCAGCCTGAATATCTCCTCTACCCTGGTACAGTCATCCTTCAAGGAATTGTATGTGTCTATGTTCATTATCTCATAGTAGAACCCGAGATCGCTTATCATGGTTTTCAGGTTATTCAGAGCTTCCCCGGTATGCACCTCCCGTCTTACCCCGCTCACCGTTGCATGGTAAATGTTCTCACTGTCCTGTATGATCGGAACGAGAAGCTTCCCGGTGACATCACCTCCGAGCACGATCACATCAACCCCGTACATCTTCCCCGCATTCAAAAACTTCCTGAATGTCCTCTCCGAACCGTGCACATCGGTGGCAAAAAAAAGTCTTGTGAAGTCAAACTTTCTCTTTTTCGGTTCCTTCTCCTTCTTCTTCCCGAACAAGCCGCCCTCCTTAGTCATGAAAAATTGCTGAAAATCAAACTCCCTGCTGTATTTCCCCCACGTCGTTGTACCACTGCTTCCTCGTTCCCTTCTTCGCCCTCCTTAACCACTTCCCTGTCTTTGGTTCTTCTTCGATTTTTCCTGTGAGTGCAGAAACCATGCTTCGTACCTTATCCCTCTCCTGACTGCTGAGCAGCCCGAACCCCCCGGCATACTCCTTTATCTTATTCAGGTTGTTAACTGCATCGTAGTAGAATCCCCAGTCATCAGCAAGAACCCTTGCAATATAAGAGATATCGATCTCCTCCCTGTTGTGGCTGCTGCCAAATTCGTGCTCCAGAAGAAAAATGATCACATCTTTGAAATCCTTTTCGTTGATGTAATGGATCTGGAGCTTTTCAAGGATCAGGTCCTCCACTGGAATTGTTGGATCATCAAGCTCCAGCCTGCCCTTGAAATGAATAACGTGGCTGAAGCTCAAATCGTCCCGGAATACATCGACAAAGAGACCTTCATTGTCGTAGTAGATCTCCCGGAACTCAGCGTGCCAGACGTAGTGCCTCTGCTTCTGCAAACCAACCTCGGCAAGCGCCCTTTCAACATCCGTAGATTTGAACCTGCTGTAGGTGATAACATCAACATCGGTGAGCCTCCTGTTCAACTTCTTGTACATCTCCCTGTACTTCGGGCAGTGGTGGATAAATGCCGTTGCACCAAGGAGTCGCAGGAGTATGTTACGCTCATTCGCCTTCGCGACGATTCTCCGGGCCATGTCAAAGATGTATTCATCTGAAAGCTCAACCTTTTCCAGCTTTTTATGAACCAGACTGTCCTTCCTTTCACCGAATCTGAGCTCCTCCATTAAAGTAACCCTCTCACGCTCCTTCCCACAAATACATCAAAAAAACTATAGATACCTTTCTACCTGTTTATACAAATAAAACTCTATATG
>CAZPCG010000045.1:0-7212 GCA_964584875.1 uncultured Spirochaetota bacterium | reverse complement strand
ATTTCTATCTACCCATGTCAAGTCAAAATATCAACAACTCAAAGAAGTCAGCTCACCGGTGCTCCTGGTTCAACATCCTGGTCCACGGTCAAGATTGAAAGCCTCTTACCCCCCAGGGCCGCCAGAATCATGCCGTTCGATTCATACCCCATGATTGTGGTCGGTTTCAGGTTAGCGACCACAATAACCCTCTTACCCGGAAGCTCCCCCGGGTTGTAGTGTTCTGCAATCCCTGCAATGACAGTTCGTCTCTCCTCACCGATATCAATGGCCAGTTTGAACAGTTTCTTCGAACCCTTTACCTTCTCCGCCTCAAGAATCCTGCCGACTCTCATATCAACTTTCTTCAGATATTCAAGATCGATTCTCTCAGAGGTATCCATGTTTGTTTTCTCTGCCTTTCCTGTGCTTGATTCTCCTGGACTTGGCTGTAATCTCGGGAACAGGCTCTGCACCTTCTTCACTTTCCTTTTAGACTGCAACCTGCCCCACTGCAGCATATCCATGTTCGTATTGACTCTGTCGATGCTGCCCATGATCTTTTCGCCGAACACCGAAAGAGCCTCTTCTGCCTTATCGACGAGTATCGGTGAGAGATAGACAGAGGCAAGCCGGAAAGCCTCGCAAGCCGTGTACAGCACTGTTCTCAGCTCATCGATCTTCCCGACCCGGTGCAGGGTCCAGGGCGCCTTACTGTCTATGTATCTATTGATGAGCCTGACGTAGTCAAGTATCTGCTCAAGTGCCCTGTTGAGCTGCAGGTTTTCGACGGCAGCCTTTATCATTTGAAGAAGCGCATTCCCCTTCTTCGCCATCTTTTCATCGGTGCCGGATGGCTCAGGGATATATCCGTCGAAGTACTTGTGCACCATCTGCACGAGCCTGCTGAGAAGATTTCCATAGTCGTTCGCAAGATCGGCGTTGATCGTATTGAGGATGATCTCTTCGGAAAAATTGGCATCCGATCCAAGGGTCATCGCCTTCATGAGCACGTATCGGAAGCAGGCATGGCCGTATCTCTGAACTATATCGAAGGGGCGGACTATGTTGCCGAGGGATTTGCTCATCTTCGCTTCATCTATCAACCACCAGCCGTGGGCAAAGATGGTCTTCGGGAGCTCGAAACCGGCGGCTTTGAGCATTATCGGCCAGTATACGGCATGGGTTGTTACTATGTCCTTCCCCACAAGGTGAATGTCACAGGGCCACCACTTCTGAAAGGAATCGTTATCCCTGTATACACCTATGTTGCTTATGTAGTTTATAAGCGCATCAAACCAGACATAGGTTACAAATCGCCTGTCGAAGGGTACCTCTATCCCCCAATCGAGTCTTGCCTTCGGCCTGGAGATGCACAGGTCAGCGAGCTCTTTCTTTAGAAAACCCAGCACCTCATTCCTCCTGGTACGAGGGAGGATGAAATCGGGATGACCCTTGATGTAGTCTATCAGCCAGTCCCTGTACTTTGCGAGCTTGAGGAAGTAGTTCTTCTCCTCCAGGGTGATAACCTCCCTCCCACAGGATGGGCATTTCCCATTGACGAGGTCCTTTTCTGTCCAGAACCGCTCCTCCGGAACACAGTATTTCCCCGTATAGGTGTCAAAGTATATGTCCCCTCTCTCGTAGAGGTAGGTAAGCATGCTTTGTACAACAAACTTGTGCTTCTTGTCGGTAGTCCGTATAAAACGGGTGTGACTTATCCTGAGCCTTTTCCACAGTTCCACAAACCTCATCACCATTTCGTCGCAGTGCTCTTTCGGGGATATGCACTTTTTGTCTGCTGCCTCTTTCACCTTCTGCCCGTGCTCATCTGTCCCAGTTGAGAAGAACACCTCATCGCCAAAAAGACGGTGGTAGCGCGAAAGAACATCCGCAAGAATGGTGGAATAGGCATGGCCGATGTGAGGCTCATCGTTCACGTAGTATATGGGAGTGGTTATGTAAAACATACCCAAGGAATATCACCTTATCTCGATATTTGCCATATATAGTAAGTAGAAATCCTGTTTTGTCAAGGTGTAATGGAGAAAAACCCTTCTGCCTCATCCAGCACATCCTCAAGGTGACCGCAGAAGATGTTTTCTGTCGGAAGCGCACCGAGAAAGAGGCCGCCATAGTTCTTGATGAGTATTCGCTTGTCGAGTATGACAATGATCCCCCTGTCGTTCCTGTTCCTGATCAGCCTGCCTATTCCCTGTCTCAACTTTATCACCGCAAGCGGAACGTAGTAATCCAGGAATGGATTGCGTCCTCTTTCCCTTATACGCTCAAAGCGCGCTTTTAGAATAGGTTCCGTCGGCACCTTGAAGGGGAGCTTCGTGATGATGACACACTCAAGGGTTTTCCCTGGAGCATCAACTCCCTCCCAGAAGCTCTCGGTCCCGAAGAGTATAGAGTTTATGTTTGCCTTGAACCGCTCAAGCAGGCTCCGACGCGAATCATCGCCCTGCCTGAAGATAACTAAGTCCCGGGCGTTAAGCTCTTCCCGTACTTTATCATAAACCTCATTCAGCGTTTTGTGGGAGGTGAAGAGTACAAAGGCCTTCCCGCCGGTTCTCTGAAGAATGCAGGCTATGCTCCTGGACAGGTCCCCCAGATAATCAAGATGGCCCGGCAGGGCGATATCATCGGGAATTAGGACCTTCATCTGACTCTCATAATCGAAGGGTGAGGGCAGAACCGTCTCTATCCGGGGGGACTCAAGGGCAAGTCTTGATTTCATAAAATTAAAGCTTCTTTTCACGGTGAGCGTAGCACTGGTCAGAACACAGCTCTTCATCCTGCTGAATACAAGCTCGTTCAGCAGGGCCCCAACTTCGACCATCGAAACCACAATAGCTATTTCCCGCTTCTTCTCTATCCAGCGAACATAATCGCTGTCACCTGCATCAAGGAACCTGGTAAGCGTTTGCATGATGTCGGCAAGCGTCATCAAAAAGCCGTCTATCTGCTTCTGTGTTCTTTCATCTCCCACTTCCTCAAGCTCTTCCCTGATGCAGTTCAGGGCGTTAACGAGTCGGGAGCACTGTTTTGAGAAAGCGTTAAGCTTCTTTGCCACCTCTCCCTCCCACCTGGGGTTGCGAAGAAGTCCTTCATCAACCTCAACAACCGATTCGGAAGCTGCCCCGCTTTCGTCCACCACTGATGTAAAGAATGCATCGAACATTTCAAAAAGCTCAAAGGCTTCAGACCTCATGCGGGAGGTCTCATCGACTGCTCCCTTCAGGATGTCCTCCCTGGCAAGGACCTTCTTCCTCTGGAGATACACCAGATACCCCCTGTTCTTACGGGTCCCGGCATGAATTCTTCCAAGAAAGCCTAACACCCCCGTGAGGGCGAGTGTTTTCGTAAAGAAAGAGGTGGCGGAGTTTTCCAGATTATGGGCCTCATCAAAAATTACCCTCCTGTAGGGCGGTAGAAGCGAAGTACCCTGGGCCTCAAGCTGGGCATCGGCGATGAGGTAGTGGTGGTTGGTCACGATGAGGTGTGCCTTAGCTGCCTGACGCCTGACCCTGTTTACAGGACACCGGCTGAAATACGAGCACAACCCTCCGAGGCAGGTGCCTGCGGTTGAATTGATCTTCTCCCAGAGAGCCGTTTTCGGAATAAAGGGCAGATGGGACAGGCTTGCCTCCTCGGTTGTGTTGAGCCATCCAAGTATCGCCTGAAATTGCTCAAGCTCCTCATCCTCTATCAATGCAAAGAGATTCTGCTGCGCCTCATAGAGCCTGTTAAGGCATATATAATTACCCCTACCCTTCATGAGAAGGTAGGTAAAATCTTCACCAATGACCTTTTTCAGACCGGGAATATCCTTATATAGAAGCTGCTCCTGCAGGTTGATAGTATTGGTTGAAATCACCACCTTCTCCCCGTTGAGGAGAGACCACTTCACCGCAGGGATGAGATATGCCACTGACTTTCCGATCCCGGTCCCGGCCTCTATGAGCGCCACCGCATTGTCGTTGAAGGCATCGCAGACGTAAGCCACCATCTGCTTCTGCCCCTCCCGCTCCTCGAAATTGGGAATAGCTGAGGCAAGAGGGCTCCCTGGACAAAGCAGCCCCATCAATTCAGCGGAGTCCAGAGGAACGATCTTTACCTTTCGAACCGGCTCAACAACGATGTAGACACTGGTTACTGAATTATTTATGATGAAAAAACCCACGCCCTTGTTTGCAATGTACGACGCAATGCGTATATCCTGAGGCGATGGTGTGAGATTGTCATCGGGATGATTGTGGATGATGAGGTCAGGGAGGCAACTTGCATCCAGCGGCACAGGGGTGCTCTCATCGTTTCCGCGGGTAACAACCTCAATCCTGTCCACCGCCTGCTCTTCATCGATCCAGCCGAAGAAGAGAACCTCATTGCCATCGGCCCTTTCAATTTCGACCCTGATGTCCGAGGCAATACCGGGGGTGAAGTAGTGTGAGGTGTCAGTCACGTTAGAGGACATGTTCCACTATATCCTTTATGAGTATTCCAAGGCGCCTGCTCGCTCTCATGGTAACATCAAGCACCGCCCCATGGCTCAAACCACCCTTTTCCATACCCACCGCGAGATTAGCTACCACCGACAGCCCCACAACACGAATCCCGAGCTGGGAGCAGACAATAACCTCCGGGATAGTTGACATACCCACTGCATCTGCACCTATCTTCCTGAAAAAGGAAATTTCCGCCTCTGTTTCATAGCTGGGCCCGGATACACCAAGGTACACTCCTTCTCTGAGCTCGCCCACGGCGGGATTACTGCTCGCCATGGCGGCCACCCTGCTTCTTAGATATGCATCGTATGCATTGCTCATGTCGACAAAAGGCTGACCGAAGATCTTCGCATCCAGCCCTATGAGGGGGTTACTCCCCATGAGATTAATATGATCCTTTATGAGCATGATATCCCCGGGCCTGAAGCTCCTGTTGATGCCCCCACAGGCATTGGTGATGATGAAGCTTTCCACACCGAGCTTGTGCGCAACCCTCATAGAAAGGGTAACATCCTGCAGTGAGTATCCCTGGTAGTAGTGAAATCGGCCATTGAAGAGGATAACCCTCTTCCCGGAAAGCAATCCGCTTACGAGCTCGCCCCTGTGCCCCTCCACCGTTCGGGCCGGAAATCCTGGTATTTCCTGGTAGGGTAACACCTCTTTCTCATGGAGCTCATCGGCAACAGCTCCAAGCCCCGATCCAAGCACAATCCCGATCCTTACGGGAGTTGAAATGCGGCCGTGCAGGTACTTAAAAGCCTGCAGAACCCTCGCATGATAATCGGAAGCCTCTCCACTTTTAGGCCGCTCTTCCACCATAACCCCCATTAAGGCCGGTTCTTCAAACCTCAATAAGATGCACGGTGCAGAAAAAACACCTCTTTCCCGGTTCAAGCATCTAGAACGCCCTCTTAACCCATTCAATCGGATCAACGAATATTCCATCAACGATGATGCTCCAGTGCAGATGCGGTCCTGTGCTGATGCCCGTTGACCCCGCCTCGCCGATCTTCTCTCCCATCCGCACCGTACCGCCTGCCTCAACATCCATGGAGTCCATATGGAAAAACAGTGAGAAAACCCCCTGCCCGTGATCGATCACCACGGTATTCCCGGTAGTGATACGCATGCCGGTGAAAACGACGAGCCCCGAATTGGGGATGAAAACGGCAGTGCCTCTGGAAGCCTTGAAATCCGTGCCCCTGTGATTTCGCACGGCCAGGAGTCTGTCCTGCATGTAGTACTGCCTCTTACGCCCGAACTCCGAGATGATAACTGGATTTTCAACGGGGTAGCTGAAAACCCCATCCCACAGCGCTTCCTCCGATGAAAGGGAGAGTACCTTTGAGAGCACCTCACTCTCGAGCCGTTTCTGCTCAGAGGGCGCAAGGAGGCCGCCCGTCTCATCGGTAAGGGCTACACTGCTGCGGGCAAAGTAAGTTTTTTTCAGGTAGAATGGATACAGTACCAGAGTAAAATCACCATCATTTTTCTCAGCTCTTATCTCAAAAAAATACTTCTGTACAGCAGCCTCAGCATCAATGCCCGTAAGCGCCCTGTACCGTCCATCCGGCTGCCTGTACAGGGTGAGCGGACGCCTGAAACCGCTTTGATGCACGATGGCGCCAGATAAGCCCACCTCCTGTTCCTCAGACCAGAGCACCAGCTTGACGGTCTGCCCCTGGGCAGGCTGTGGATAGAAATAGAAGTGCACATCAACATAATCGGGAGTTGAGGATTTCGCAAGCTTTCCGTACAGCAAAAGGGGCTCCTCATCGAACCTGACCCTGCTTGAGGAATGTATCGTGTAAAAGGCGCCACCACTGCTTGTAAGGTTTATCTGGGCGTTTCTGTAGGTCTGCACAAATGAACCGGGGGCTATCCTCTCACCTACCTGAAGATCGAACCTGCTCGTCCCATCCTGCTCCAGTATCACCTTCCCTCTCAGGCGCACAACGGTGAACTCAAGCGAAGATGCACGTAAGGGAACAAGGGGAAAGAGCAGGAGCATCAAAAACACAGCTCCTCGTGCAAACATTGTAAACTCCTCAGGGGTAGATCCTGTTGATCAACCTCGGGAAGGGAATCGCTTCCCTCACATGGGACAAATTACACACCCAGCTAAGAAACCGTTCAATTCCAAGCCCGAACCCCGCATGGGGTACACTGCCGTATAGACGGATGTCAAGGTACCACCTGTACACCTCCGGGTCCAGGCCGGCATCCTCGATTCTCCTGAGCAGTGATTCGTAGTTATCGTTCCTCTGAGAGCCGCCTATGATCTCACCGTACCCCTCTGGAGCAAGGAGGTCGTCACACAGCACGGTGCTATTATCCGCGGGGTTTGGCTTCATATAGAAGGCCTTTACCTTTATCGGGTAGTTGCATACAAACACGGGCTTATCAAAGCTCTCCGAAAGCGCCGTCTCCTCATCCCCGCCGATATCATCGCCCCAGCTCATGGCAAACCCCTTCTTCCTCAAGAGCTCCACCGCCTCCCCATACTCTATGCGTGGAAAGGGCGGTGTGGAGTGCTCCAGGGGCCCCGGGTCGCGCTTAAGATATCCGAGCTCCCTGCTGCACGACTTCACTATTTCTCTGAGGACCCACCCTACCATGTCCTCCTGAAGCTCCATGTTCTGCCGTGAATCACAGAAGGCAACCTCTGCCTCGAGCATCCAGAATTCGGACAGGTGCCTCCTCGTCTTCGACTTCTCAGCCC
>CAZPCG010000044.1:6345-10257 GCA_964584875.1 uncultured Spirochaetota bacterium | reverse complement strand
GCGTATTGTTTTCTTTCTGAATGGAAATACCACAGCTCCTCCTCCAATTTAGCGATGGCATCACCAACAATTGTCGAAGGTATACCTTCCCTGAGCAGAGCGGCTCGAATCCTGGGCAGCGTTGTCTCTTTGCTTGCACCTGCGCTGAAGGAGTAAAGAAAGACCGAATTAGCTATGCCCTTCGCAACACCGTACTTTTCATACTCACTGCCCATCTCTTTATCTATCTTTGGTGCTTTGGCGTTTTCGCCTGCAATATCCGCCGAGATGACGCTATCGAATTCATTCCCAATGTGTTTGACGAACTCTCTCCGTATTGCCTGATTTTCCAGGTTGATAAGGGATGACTGAATAAGCGGTGAAACAACCTGACGTTTATATAAATCCGCCGTCACTTCTGCCAGAAGCCTCAAGACGCCGCGGGTCCTCTGAAAAGTCGGATAGGAACCCCATCGTTCATAGAGTACGTCGATCAGTTCAGGATGAAAGGGATATGCATGCTCGAGCCTTTCTCGGTAATCTATTTCTTTAGTTTCTGACGGAACATCGGTGCCTAAGCGTTGATAGAGATCAAAATAGCTTTGAGCGACCTTCTTCCTTGCCTTCTCATCCCCAAAATCATCGAACAACCTCTTGCGAATGACTTCGTAGATTTCCACTCCCTCAACCGGCGTATACACAGCCTCTACTCTTCCTGTAATCTTTTGAAGTTGCTGCAGCGACCTCTCTGCCTCTTCATCGTATCTCTCAAGTACGCTTGCAGGAAGAGTGATGATCAGGCAGGTATTATCTGAAGACGCGGCCACTTCGGAAATCTCCTGGAGGAATGCGAGGGTCTGCCCTTGGATAATTTTCTCCACCTTTTCCGCACGATTGGCCTTTACGATATATTCTAGGACCTCGTCCATCAGGATAAGCGTTGGTCCTGCTTCAAAAACCTGCCGAAGCTTTTCCTTTCCGGGGGCGATGCGTTTTTTATCATGTTCTTTGAGGATATCGTATTGGCCTAACTGTGAAGCAATCTCACCCCACGGGGTCTTTCCTGAAACTGCATCTGCATGGGTACCCACGAAAACAGCTGCCTTTGCATCTACATTCGAGAATTCTGAAACCGGTGCTATATGCTCCATCTCTTTTCTGTGTTTTACGACATGATAGAGCGCAATCAGGGCATGGGTTTTTCCGCCTCCGAAGGGTGTCTGAAGCTGAATCACCGGGTCGCCTTTTTCGCCTTTTAACCGGGAGATCACATTATCGAGAAGATTTTTTAATCCCTGAGTCAGATAGGTTTTTTGGAAAAAGATACTTGCATCCCGGTATTCCAGGGGTGCTCTGCCGTAGACCACATCTCCCAAATCGGCTGCGAAGATTGCTTCGCTCAGTCTTCCCTCTCTTTTATCTTTATGCGGCGTTGCTATATGCCACCAAGGTGGTAGGGTCATGAGATAGCCTCCTTTATTTTCCTTTCAACCAGGTCAATAATACTTTTTGCCAACTTTTGGGCACCTTCGCATTCTTCGGCTTTGTCAAAGAACTCAGCCGGCACGTTTCCGGCAAGGCTATTGTGATAACGAGTTTGGATGTAATATCTATCCAGATCTTTCGCCTGCTTCACATTATTAAAATCTTTGTCGTAAACGATTGCAATATCAATAAGATCTTTTACAGAATGGGTGAACAGCTCTTCCTCACCTCTGGAAAATAAGAAAGATTTAAGGGCTTTCTCTGTCGCCTGCTGGTAGAGGAAAAGGGCAATATAGAATCTACTCCGCTTCTCAATCTCAACTGCATCTTCATACTCTGATTTTGCCTGTGTAAACCAGTTTCGCGCCTCTGACTGCTTATCCTTTTTCATAAATGACCTTCCCGGTCCTTAAGGCATAGCGGATGAAACTGCTCGTTTCTATCTTTGTTTTTAACTCTTCTTCAGTAAACGTGAAGATGTCAACCGGTACGTCAGCATCTACTTTTTCATAGATTTCCCTAAACCATTCCTTTCCACTCTTGGTTGATGGCATCACGATAAGGATGTCGAGGTCGCTCCATCTTCTCATAATACCCGAGACATAAGAACCAAACAAAATAATCTTTAAAGCCCCTAAGTTCTTGAGCTTAATGGTAATTTCCTTAAGGGCATGTTCTAATGCTCTTCTTCTTGCCTCTCTCTGGCTTTGAAGTTTTTCAAAAGTAACCGCCATCCTCATTCCTCAAACAATGTCTTTTGATGCCTATCTAGCTTCGCCTCAGCTTTTTCGTAACTCTCTTTCCCATAGAGGAAACCCTGGAGCATCTGTTTTTCCTTATCCCCTTCAGGCAGAACCTCAGAGATTGACTGCGCCACCTGCCAGAAAGCGTTGTTGTTAAGATTGCCTGAAGTTTCAAGGATCTCTGAAATTTCCTTTCTTTTGTTTTGCTCCCAATAAAGAAGGCTTGCATGTAGAACATCGATCATGCTCGTGAACTTTTCCTTCTCTAAAAACTTCTTTCCTCGATTACGGGCATCGAGAACAGAAATGAACTCATTATCTTTTATAATAAAACCGCTTCCCCACTGTTCTGTGATCTCTATTCCAACTGCCTGCGCAAGCTTTCTTGCATCATCAAAATGAACCTTTGCTGAGTTGTAGGTCCAGCGCCAGAGGAGGTAAAACCTGCTTTCCTCGTCAATTCCTCCAAGCTTAGGGCTTTTGAGGATTTTTGTAAGGGCGTATTCACTCACGCTTTTTCGAATGAACTCTAGCAGTTCTTTAGCTGATACCTTCTCCCCAGAGGACTTTTCCACACTTTCGTATTTTCCAAAGACTTCCATCGCAGGGCCTATGGCAGAGATAAAGAAATCGCTTCCTCCTATGCCCTCGTTCCAGAATTGGTCGAGCTTTTCTTTGATCCTCTGTTCAATCAGGGGCTTGATTTCGTTGAAGTAGGCTGTTTTGCTTTCAGTTCGCTTTCGGCAGACCATGTAGATGGAAGAAGCAAGGGAGGCGGTTCCTTTTGCTTGAAGTCGGGCTTTCATCTCTGTATGCACAGGCCAGCTTGCTGTGAGATAAAGCCCTGAGTTTAAAAGTGCATTGATGATAGTTTCCCATGCTTCTGTTGATTTATAGGCAAATACAATACATGCGATGCCATCTGGTTTTAGAACACGGTAAATTTCTCTGAAGGCTTTTGTGATCATTTCTTCGAAGAACTTCTTCCCTTCTTCTAAGCCTCCTTTACCATGGGAATAAGCCACGATTTCTTCTGTCTTTGGTGTCAAAGGTGTTGCAAAAAGTTCTGGATACAAATCCCCAATTGTGCGCTTTAGCCAGACATAGAAGAAATCGGATAGATAAGAGTAAGGCACATTGTCATAATACGGCGGGTCTGTCATCACTGCATCAAAGTAATTGTCGGGATAGGGGAGGGAGGTGGCGGAGTACTGGGTAATTGTCGCTGGTGCGGAATTCACCCTTGAAGCATCTTCAATAACTCTCAAAACTTGTCTGTGCATACTGTTAAAAGTCCCTGTAAGAATTGGAGAAAAGGGATTAAGTTCTGAATAATCCCAAGTCATTTGTAGTGCTTGTCTGGCAAACGCATGCGTAGAAAATTCCCACTGAGGATGCCACGCCCCTAGAACAGATTCGAAATCGGCCATCCTACTTATTACCAGTGCCAGATAACTCACCAACGCCTTCGCATACTCTTCATCGCGATAGCCAGTAGGACAAGCGTCCTCGCTTGTCCGCTCACCGTCAACCGGGACGGTTGACCTACCAGTATAATACAACCATTGATAATTATCCGGTTTGTCAACCAATCCACGTTTAACAGGATTGTTTAAAATGTAATTAAGCTTCTCAATAAATTCTTTCTCTTTTTGGGCTATTTGTTTTTCTTGTTCTTCTTACCTGAAACAAGACATCCGTTTTT
>CAZPCG010000044.1:0-6335 GCA_964584875.1 uncultured Spirochaetota bacterium | reverse complement strand
TTTTCATGCTGCCATACTTGTTTGTCAACCGGGACTGTTGACCTACCAATTTTATGTGCTGTAAAACTCTTTATGCTATGCATAATATCTGAGAGCGAATAATATTCGCCATTTTCTTTTTGAAGAGGCTGAATGATAAGATGAAAATGATCGGGCATAATAACATAAGCATATAGCTCGTACTTCTTACCAGTAAGGTAGGTGAGGGACTCAGCAATGATATCCTTTTCAATATCAGACAATTTCTTATCTGTAGCGCATCGTGTTGTAATAAAATATAATGCTCCCGGGGCCTGCCAATGAGGTAGATGTCTATGAGCAATGGTGAATTCTTTTATTGATTGTGTCAACCGAGACGGAGTCAACCGAGACGGTTGACCTACTATTAATTGGTGGGCTTGCTTTATTTTTTCTACAAAAGTAACCAGCGCCAGCTTCTGGCGTGAGTTGAAAAGATCGCCCCATGTTTTAAAATTATATAAAGGTAATTGGCTCCCAACTGCTCTGTGACTCTCTTTCGGAGGCAAGGGTTCATCCGGCACAGGATCAAATCCATACTTATCAAAAAGCTCCTTCCTTTTCTTCTCCAAATACTTCTCGGCTTCCCTGAAGATCTCTATGTCTCTTTCAGTTGCAAGCCTGTAGCTCTTGCCCTTGATAGACGGGACGCCTGTCCTGCCTTGATGGTGAAGAACAACCGCAACCATGCGCTGACCTGCCGCTGACATGCGAGACGCCTGTCCTACCATTGACGGGGGGGACACTTGTTCTGCATTTGGCAGGCGAGATGCTTGTCCATTCGTTGACAAGCGGGACGCTTGTCCTACCGCTTGAAACTGCTTTCTCACTTCTTTAGCACTCAAGCCAGAGCCGCAGCAGGGGCATACTACCTTTGCCCTTAAAACCGTGCCAGTCTCAGGGTCAAAGTCTATTTGCTTGCCTTCTCTGATTTCAAACTCAATGACAGGCGGGACGCCTGTCCTACCATTGCCTTTTGCAACCACCTTATAAGCAACCTTCTTATTCTCCTTCTTCGCAAGCCATGTCTGCCTTACCAAAGGAATTTCAGCCCCGCAGGAAGGGTTTACGCATTTCACAGTTCTTGCCCAGATATAGCCGACAGGTATTGAACCGTCAGGCTCAGAGGGATAAAATCTACCGATCTCCTTTCTAGCCTCTTCTAAAACACAGTTACCCCACTTTTTCACATCCTCAAGTAAGGGATTTATCACTTTGGTGGCACAGGCATCCTTACTTGTGAACAATGGTGATTGTCTTTCATCTTTTGACAGGCTGGAAGCCTGTCCTACTAACTTTCCGTACTTTTGCGGATACTCAAGCGTGCATTTTTCAATAAGCACAGCCACAGGGTTCAGGTCCATGGCATAGGTTTCGCATCCAAGGCGCAGAGCTTCGAGAGGAATTGCACCGCCGCCAGCAAAGGGGTCAAGAACTTTTGGCGCTTTACCGTTGTTTGCCTTTAAAATCTCCTCCCTTGCCCTCTCGATAAGGGCTTTGTTAAGAGAGTTCTCCCACTTTGAGAGATTGCTGATGAACTGCGCCCGCTTCAACCTTTCCTCTTCGTCCTTCGGCTCAGGCGTGAGCGCGGCATAGATAGAAGCCCTTGAAGAAGCAAGAGGTCTGCGAGCCCACCAGATATGCAAAGTCGAGATGTGCCCGTGGCGGATATTCTTTTCACGGGCAGATTCCTCGCTCACTTCTTTTACGGGGAAGTCAGATTCGATGAAGGATTTTGTGGTCATCACTCCATACCTCTTTATGCCCCTTGCACCATAATTTCCCAATAATTGCTCAATTTGCCCATTTGCTGCTCCTTTGATGCCCCTTCAGCATGTTGCCAAAATCGCCAGGTAAATGCCAATAGTTATTTCCGATAAATGTCCGAGATGCGTCTGAAATGTGCAATAAATGTGCAATCAATATGCAATTGATGCAATTATTGTGCAATAACATAGAAAGCCCCAGCTCCTTTTTTACCGCTTTCTCTCATAACTCCTTTTTGGATCAATTCTCTTAAATCGTTAGTTGCTGTATTCCTTGAGCATACGCTTAACTCCTGATACTCCTTATTCGTAATCTTCCCTCTCTCCTTCACATACATCACTGCCTTGATCTGCCGTTCATTTAAGCCGAGGCTGCGAAAATATTCTTCCGTATAAATGTCTTTTCTGAAGATTACTCTGAAACCCTGATACTCTTCAAAACGCGGCTCAGGAAGTCCCGCTTTTATGCATGCCCTTCGCATCTTGTCAATGCCGCTTCCCCACTGTTCAATCAATCCAATGTCATAGAATATTCCCCCTATCCCTTTGTTTCGAAGCACTGACGAATGGGGCTTATAGAGATCTTCTATAGTAATACCAAAAGGCAGTCCCCCAGGACTCCAGACAATCAACCTATCATCGTATATTCTGACTTCGGTATTCGAGGGAACTGTATAGTCCCTGTGGCATACTGCATTAATGACAGCTTCCCTTAAAGCCTCCAAAGGATAATCCCAGATTTGTACCCTTTCTGGTTTTCCAGCCATAACAAATCTCACATTGATATTTTTGTGTATGAACTCCATAGCTTCATCTACTTGCTCCATGATTGTACCTTCGATCATTCTATCATCAATAACAATGGTCTCTTCTTTGAATCTGCCGCAGTGTATTGCAGCCTGCGAGAGGAAAAGCTTTGCATCTTTCCCGAAGAGTAAAACACCCGCCCAGGTAGGCTGACCATCTTTTATCAACTTATGCTTTTCAAGAATCTGCAAAGGTTTTTCATCGTCCTCTATCTTTCTTCTACCAGTTTCATTGGCTTTTTTGATGTATCTTTTAACCTTTTCAATATCTATGTCTTCAATCATCGCATCCCTCGCTGGAATTTTATCCCAGCTCATGTCAGTAGAATAAAAATGCAAATGCCCAATCTCCTGCGGTGTTATCATACGATTGCTTGTTCCAACTCTTCTAAAACATCTGCCCCTTACAGAAACAGGTTTGATGGGGAACTCTTTAATCCTAATTATAGCCACACTCTTTCCCTCTATTTCGCTCTGATCGATATCAGGAATAATTCGTGGCTCAGTTCTTTGCGAAATCTGATTCGCCCAGTCTTTAAGCGTTTCTTTTCCTATTTGAACACCATTTGCTTTGCCTTTATCAGTAAAACCGATGAGAATAATCCCGCCTTTTGTATTGGCAAACGCCGCTGCGGTCTCTATTGATTCTTTATCAAAATTCTCTTTAAACTCTATATTCTCAGATTCGCCTTTTCTTACTAATTCTGCGATCTCATCCTGAATCATTTAGCAACCTCTGCCTTCTCTTTCCAGTTCCTGATAACATATCTCACAATGTTTATCTCTTCATCAGGCTCGAGCTTTGCAGCAAGGTTCTGAAGGACATAGTGATACACCGCCTCAATCTGGTGCGGGAGCGGGTCGATCTGAGATACATTTACCGCGTAGAGCGGGTCAAATTGAAAGGCGTTTCGTACCAGTTCTACTACACTATGACCGGATCCACATGGACAAAGGCGTAATCGACAGTCTCGTCTTCTTCAAGCCTGTCTTGCACATCCTTTGCGATTTCGTGTGACTTCTCGGTGCTCAGGTTCCTGTCGACCCCTATGTGTATCTCAACCTGGATAAAGTTCCCGAGGTAGTGGGCCTTTACCTCATTGAGATTCTTCACACCGTCAATGCTCAATGCAATGCCCTTCAGGCGATCGATGACCTCCTTTTTCGGCTGTTTGCCCATGAGGAAATCAATGTTCTCCATACCGATTCGGTACCCCGAGTACACAATGAATGAACCTATGCAGAAAGCCACGACGTTATCAAAAACGGGATAACCCAGATATACCAGAAGGTTGCCCAGCAGTACGGAGGAAGAGATCAGAATATCGTTCCTGTAATCGACGGACGATGCAAGGAGCGCCGGGCTTTTCCCCTTTTTCCCCTCCAGGCTGAAGAGAAGGTAGAGGAGTAGCTTAAGAAATATGCTGAACAAAACTATGCTGAAAATGAGTGCGTTGATCTGAATGACCCTTTCTTCAAAAAAACCCTGGAAGGCATTCTTTATGACCTCGAATCCGAGAATGGCCGCCAGAATCGCTATCATCAATCCTGCTATCGGCTCCGCCCTGTGGTGCCCGAAGGGATGATCGGTATCAGCCATCTTTGCAGCGATGCGAACGGCATAGAAGATCGCAAGGGAGGCCATGATGTCTGTGAAGGAGTTAAAAGCATCGGATAGCACCGCAAGGCTGCCCGAGTACAGGCCTCCGGCAAGCTTGATGCCGAAGAGCAGGGTATTCACAATAATACCTGTTACGGTAATTCGCGCTTTTTTTGTCATACTATGAAACGCATTTCCTCTCCATATCGTTACCAGGAAGAACACGCAGGTTCAAACTGAAATGTAATACCTCACAAAACAATCCAGAAGAAAAAACAAATGGAAATATCCATTTCATCGGTTATAATAGAGTGGATATTGATTTTTAAATTGATTGAATCATATGAAGAAAAAGGAGAGGGTAATTGGGGAAATCTACATCAACAATAATAATTCTTATCTTCCTGTTCCTTTCTGTATTGACCCTTTCAACAGGCTGCTCGAGGATCAAATCGACGAAGCACTTTGAGAATGGAAAGCGGTACGCAGATCTCAAGCAGTATGACAGGGCAATAGAGGAGTTTGAGAGCGCCGTCGCTATCAACCCGCTCCATGATCAGGCCCATGAGGCTCTGGGTCTCATGTACATGAAACTTGAACAGTACCAGAGGGCCACCCCCTCTCTTGAGGAAGCCTTGAAGCTGAAACCTGAAAGCAAGCTCTACCTCATGAACCTTGCAACCACCTATATGAAGCTTGAACGCTACACAGACGCAAAAAAGCTCTACCTCAGGGTCGCTGCCATGGACAGGGATAACGAGCTTGTGAAGCAGCAGTTAAGAAGCCTTGAATCTCTGGGGTACTGATGAAGGTCTCAATCATTGCCGCCCTTTCAAACAACGGGGTTATCGGAAAAGGAGGCAGACTACCCTGGCACATCCCCGAAGACCTCGCATGGTTCAAAAGGCACACCAGTTCTCACCCCGTAATTATGGGGCGAAAGACCTACGAGTCCATCGGCAGGAGACTTTCGGGAAGGGATAACATCGTCATAACGAAGCAGAAAAACTACACGGCTCCCGGGAGCAGGACCTTCGACTCTCTGCAGGAAGCACTCAAGACCCTGAAGGAGTGCTCATACGATGAGGTGTTCATCATCGGGGGAGAACAGATCTATCGCCAGGCGCTCGAACTTGCCGACCGCCTCTACCTCACCATGATCCATGAGGACTTCGATGGGGACGCATTTTTTCCGCCCCTCCCCGAAGGAAGATTCAGCACAGTCTTTGAGGAGAGGCACGGGGGACCCATCCCATTTACCTTTCTCATCCTTGAAAAAAAGACATAGGGTGAGGGCAGAGTCGCAAAAGGGTTCTTAGAAAACCTCTTTCACTTTCCCGTAACACTGGGGTAAGCCACGGCGACAATCCCTGAAAGAGCTTCCCCCACGTAGTCGGAGTTGGGGCATTCCTTGATGAGGAGCTTGTAGTAATCAAGCGCTCCCATCCGGTCACCTTTCCCGACCGCTGCCCTTGCGCTGGAAAGGTACTGGATCGCCCTGGTGTTCTGCTCCCTCCTTATCCTGTCCTGTTCTGCAGCAATCCTGAGGGATTGAAGCTTCTTGATAAGATATTCTCTGTCATATGGGGAAATGTGGTAGATAAAAAAACTCTCATATATTTCAATGGCCCCGCCATAATCTCCCTTCTGCTCAAATCGCTCTGCCTTTTTAACGATTTCCTTCAGCTTCTGCTTCATCTCGACCTCGTTCTCAATCTCCTGCACCTGCTTGATATTGGAGTAAAGGGTACCCCGCAGCCCACTGAGCATCGGCTTGAGGTACTCCTTCTGCTCCAGGCGATTCAATCTTGAGAGGGCAGTGCCGTAACTTTCATTGAGGTAGGCCAGCTTTATGTCATCGAAAGGTGAATGCTGCCTGAAGAAGTCGACGCGCTCACCGTACTCCTTGAGAACCACCAGCATCTTCAAAAGGATTGTTTGTGCGGCTTTTTCCCTGTTCTGAAACGGGAGCTTGAGGGTTTTCTCCAGGATCTCAACTGCCTTTACATACTCATCATGCTCCATGAAGAAAAAAAACCGCTCTATATACTCCTCTTTTGCACTGTCAATGAAAAAGGAAGCCTGGGCAGCTTGAGGCCTGCCTCTCTCCATCTCTCTGAAAGCCTCCATGGAGCGGGCAAGATT
>CAZPCG010000043.1:5720-10322 GCA_964584875.1 uncultured Spirochaetota bacterium | reverse complement strand
GCACAGATGGGCGAAAAGAGCATTCCAAATCTTTTGTTAAACTTTTCCTATCCTGCAATCATCGGGATGGTGGTTAACGCCACATATAACGTTGTCGACAGGATCTTCATAGGGAGGGGAGTCGGTGCGCTTGGCATTGCAGGGGCCACCATAGGCTTTCCGATCATGATCATCCTCATGGCCTTCGGGATGCTCGTCGGAATCGGGGCAAACTCCTTAGTCTCGATCCGTCTCGGCCAGAAGAAGAAGGAGGAAGCAGAGAGGATCCTTGGAAATGCCGTAATACTCTTAATCATCTTTGCGATCAGCCTGTCTGCAGGAGGGCTTATCTTACTGAAGCCCCTTCTTGTCCTCTTCGGGGCAAGCGAAAGGATTCTCCCCTACGCCCGTGAATACGTCAGCATCATCCTCATGGGAGCCATCTTTCAGGCCCTGGGATTCGGGATGAACAATTTCATTCGCGGCGAGGGGAATCCCAAAAGGGCCATGCTCACCATGCTCATAGGGGCCGTTTTGAACATCATCCTCGACCCCATCTTCATATTCGTCTTCGGTCTCGGGATTAGAGGCGCTGCGATCGCGACGGTTATTTCACAGGCGGCTACTGCTGTTTGGGTGCTCATGTATTTTCTTGGTGGAAAAAGTCTCCTCAAAATCCATCTGCAAAATCTCCGCCTCGACCCGCGCATTGTACGGAACATCCTTACCATCGGCTCCGCTCCCTTTGCAATGCAGCTTGCAGCAAGCGCTATGAACGCAATTCTCAACAATCAGCTCCAGAGGTACGGAGGCGACATTGCAATCTCCGTCATCGGGATCATTTACAGCATGGTCTTTATGATCATCATGCCGGTAATCGGGCTCAATCAGGGCTCCCAGCCCATCATCGGGTACAACTACGGTGCACGGAAGTACGACCGGGTGAAGAAGACCCTCCAGCTTGCCATACTTGCCGCAACAGTATGGGTCACCCTCGGGTTTGCATTCACCCAATTGTTCACCCATTCTCTGATCGGGCTGTTCATCAAAGACGAGGAGCTCCTCAAAATGGGCAAGCCAGCGATGCGCACTTTCCTCATGATGCTCCCAATCATAGGCTTTCAGATCGTCAGCGCAAGCTACTTTCAGGCTGTGGGAAAACCCAAACAGGCAATGCTTCTCACCCTCTCCCGTCAGGTACTGTTCCTCATTCCCTTCATCATAATCCTCCCCCGCTTCTTCGGCCTGAGAGGCATATGGGCTGCAGGCCCTTCCGCAGACCTTGCCTCATCACTGTTGACTGCAACACGGCTTCTCATTGAAGTACGGCAGCTGAACACAAAGCATGCGGAGGCTTCAGTCCTGGAGCCCCGGCTAGCCCAGCAGAATAAATAAAAAGTTAACTTTCAATCCCCCTTCCCTTGAGGGAGGGGGGTTGGGGGAGGGTATGAAAAAAGCGCAATCCAGGGACGGTCAATGTAAAATATTCAGAGGGGCCTTCGCCCTGAGAGGGCCTTTGAGAGGGTTATAGCGTCGGCATACTCAATGTCCCCGCCCACCGGCAAACCACTTGCTATCCTCGTAACGGTAATGTTGAGAGGCTTGAGCAGCTTGGAGAGGTAGATAGCCGTTGCATCACCCTCGATGTTCGGATCGGTCGCTACGATCACCTCCTCAACCTCGTCTTTCTGGGCCCTGCGCAGGAGCTCCTGTATCCTCAACTTCTCCGGGCCGATTCCATCAAGTGGGGATAGGGCGCCCATGAGCACATGGTACACACCGCTGTAGGCGCCGCTCTTCTCAATTGCCCAGATATCCTTGGGTTCCTCGACAACGCAGACCACCTTCCTGCTCCTGTGAGGGTCGCTGCAAATCCCGCAGGGGTCCTCCTCGGTCATGTTTCCACACACCGAGCAAAACTTTATCCGTTTCTTGACCTCGAGGATCGCACGGGCGAGGTTCTGTCCAAACTGCTCATCCTCTTTTAAAATATGGTAGGCAAGCCTCTCTGCCGTTTTGCGCCCGATTCCGGGCAATCTGGCAAGCTCGCTGATCAGCCTGAATATCGCACTCTGTTCGTTCAATTAAAACGGCACCTCCAGGCCAGGAATGCTGAAACCACCAGTTATCTTTGCCATCTCCATCTTTATGATCTCGTCCATCCTGTGCATTGCATCGGTCACTGCAGCAACAATGAGGTCTTCAAGCATCTCGATGTCATCGGGATTTACCACTTCCCGGGCTATGGAAATCTGGACCAGCTCGTGACGCCCATTCACCGTTGCCTTCACCATGTCCCCTCCAGAGCTTCCAGTTGCCTGCTTGTGGACCAGCTCCTCCTGGATCTTCTTTATCTTCTCCTGCAGGATCTGCGCCTGCTTGAGAAAGTTCATGTTTATCCCCATTCCTGACCTCCATAATAATCTATGCTAACTTCGAGCTTTCTATAAGTAATACGCCAAAGATTGACTAAACATCGGCGTCGTTGTCTGGTACGACCTCGCCCTTGAAAATTTCAAGGACCCTTGAGACGTCCTCAGAAGGCATGGCCGCAGTGTGCAGCTCAACCTCCTCCTTCTCGATAACAACATTCAGGTGAATGTCCCTCTGTAGAAAGTTACCTATCTCCCTCTCGATATACCGCTTTGCCGATGACTCGCTTAGGTGTTCATAGCTCAGCTTCTCATTTTGACCGCAGGTAACGGTTAATACGTTGTTCTCAAGGGATACGTTCTTCGCCCTCATGAGGAACTCCGCAAGGGCCCGCCGCTTCACCGACAGGTGCTGTGTGATTTTTGTAACAATGCCGGACTCCTGCAAAGCAGCAGCGGGATTTCCCTCTATCGTGCCGCTTGCAGGACCCATCCCCGACACCTCGGGTGGCTCTACCACCTGTCTATTACTCCCGGCCCCGGGGTTTACACGGGCTACAGCACCCGGCTGCCCAATTGTTCCCTGCTCCTTTCCACGCCCCAGTACTTCAGTCCTCAGCTCTTCCAGCCTTCCGGCGAGCTGTGCCGGCTCTATGATGTCCCTGAAACGAACCATTTTGATCATCGTAATTTCAAACAACTCCCTGCCTAGCTCGCTGTTCCTCACGTCGAGGAACGTCTTTGAGAGGAGTGAGAGGATATTACCTATATCGTTTCTCCTGAAGCGGGGAAGCAGTACCTTCATTTCCTGCACGTCCTCCGGAGGAAGATCGATCAGGTCTATCGAGGATTCATCCACGGAGAGAACGTAGAGGTTCCGGAAGTACTCGATCATGCCGGATGCGAGCGTGGAAACCTCAATCCCGCCCCTGATCAACCTGTCAAGAAGCTCACAGCTTCCCTTGAAGTCCTCCTCCGCAATGAACCGTGCGAAGCGGTGATAGATGTCGTAGTCTGGCAGGCCCAAAACATAAAAAACATCGGCCTCCTTTATCGTGCTTTCCGAGTAGGAGGTCATCTGGTCGAGTATGGATTCAGCATCCCGCATCGAGCCCGAGGCGCTCTTTGCGATCCAGAAGAGGGCCCGCTCCTCCGCCTCAATACCGAAATCGCCGATGATTCTCCTCAATACCTCCACAATAAGGGGAATCGGTATTCGCCTGAAGATGAACTGCTGACAGCGGGAGCGTATGGTCTGGGGGACCTTGTTCTGTTCGGTTGTTGCGAATACGAAGATAATATGCTCCGGAGGCTCCTCAAGGGTTTTTAAAAGTGCATTGAATGCCTCAGTGGTAAGCATGTGGACCTCATCGATGATGTAGATCTTGTACCTGGCAGCCGAGGGCACGAATCGCACATTTTCCCGTAGCTGCCTCACCTCGTCGATTCTCCGGTTGGAGGCGCCGTCTATCTCCACGAGATCGAGGGACCGCCCCTCCGTGATCTCGGTGCAGAATACACAACTGCCGCACGGCTCCGGTGTCGGGCCCTTTTCGCAATTGAGCGCCTTTGCGAAGATCCGCGCCGCTGAGGTCTTCCCTATCCCCCGCGGCCCTGAAAAGAGGTAAGCATGTCCCACCCTCCCCTTCACTATAGCATTGCGCAGGGTACTGGCTATGTGTTCCTGTCCGACGAGCTCCTCAAAGGTCTGGGGCCTGTACTTGCGTGCTGAAACAATGTAGGGCATATCAAACTCATGTATTTAAAGGCAACGCACCTTCAAAGCGCTGCCCCGGGGTGTGAGCTGGTTCCGTTTTAAAATAACGCGGATACTCGGGTTTTGCAAGCTTAAAGAGGGTCATACATGGGTATGGATGCAATTCCCGGTGCAGGATGAGCCTGCCCTCAAGTGCCTGCTCCAATCGAGTATCCGCATTCACAGGAACAGATCGCTTACCGTTGCTACCTTCCGGTCCTGGCGGGGTTGGGCGTCTGCCCCTTGAACCGTACCCGATTATCAATGCAGGCACTTGAGGGCATGCTCTAATGTGCGGAGAGAGTGGGATTCGAACCCACGGTACCCTGTTAAGGTACACACGCTTTCCAAGCGTGCTCCTTCGGCCTCTCGGACATCTCTCCTTCAACTATTTATAAAAATGGTTCGTCCACTATGCGTACCTGAAGAGATTTTATATCGAGCAAAGATCATAAAAGCTGTCATTGCGAGGAAGGAGCCGAAGGCGACTGACGA
>CAZPCG010000043.1:0-5710 GCA_964584875.1 uncultured Spirochaetota bacterium | reverse complement strand
GCCTTCAGCTCCTCGCAATGACCACAGGATATTGAATAATTTCGAATCATTCAATAAAAAAAATTACGCCATCTCTCAAGACTGTGAAAACCGTCTCCTCATCATCCCTTACGGCAATATCCCTGTACATCACAGTCTGTACCGAATGTTCACCGGGCAATACGGTAAAGAGGTTCACCTTCCTGTACTGCTGCATCTCCTCGTTATAAATCCTCCCCTTCAAAACAAGACGGTACTCTTCATCTACCGGGAGCCTGAAAATGTAATTGTAGTCGATCTTCTTGAAAGGAATTCCCGCCATCTCGCTGAGATACCGGTTATTGAGATACCCTCTCCTCCTTCCCTCTCCATCGACTACATAGGCGGCCTCCGTCTTCTCAACAATGAGAATTATCCTGCCCTCCTCAATTATCCGCCTCTCACTCTCGCGGAGGAAAGCGTGGAAATCAGATAGCTCGAAGCTATAGCTTCGCTCCCTGTGTATGGCGAATATGGCAAGGGGGTAGCGGTACTCCTTCTTTGTCAGATCGTACCAGCTCATGTGCGCCCCCTCTTCATTGAACTGGATGACAAGATTCTCTGCGTCTTCGCTGAACACATTGTTGTTCTGCTCTCTCTCCCAGTTGTTAGCCACAAGGAGGGTTGTCTTTCGCTGATGGGGGTCTTCGAAATAGCCGTACACGACCATAGAGTGATGCATCTTGGTGCTGATGTAGCCGATGATGATCAGCTCCCCCCTGTCGATAGAGTCCTTGATGGTTTGAAGCTCATCCATCAGAATTTCGGGCTTCTGTTCGTCGTTCACCCTTATCTTCCCCATAAGCAGGTTTGACAAAACGATGTCGTTCTGCACATAGTCCATTTCCCTGTTTACAATTTCATCCCTCTCCTGCAGGAGGTATACGGAATTGAAGGGAGGGAGGATTTTGTCGGGGTTGTTCAGGTAGTAGATCTGCCCCCCTGTGAAACCGTAGCACCTTCCGATGCTCCCCCTGTAAAGGTCGTACATCACGGTGAGCAGTATCACCTTCTGCTTCTGATCGAGCGGTCCAAAGCGTTCCTCTGCCCACTCGAAGAGCCTCTCCGTCACGAAATCGGTGTAGTTCTCATAAACCCCATCGTTGGCAAAGCTGAAGTTGTCCTTGCCCCACGTAAACTCTACGAAGGCAACAACAAACTCTCGTACGGATCTCCCCATGGGAGTATCAAGGGAGATTTTCATCCTGTGAACACCCTTGTTTCGGTAAGGTACGCCCCTGAAGAGCACCTCGCTCCTGATCTCATTAACGCTGAGATCTACCCTGCCATCTCCGTCAAAGTCTATCTCAACACCCTGAACGATCTTCTGCGGATCCTTCATGACGATTTCCAGCACCGGTGGGGTTCCGCTGTGACTCTCGATGTCGAGCTGCACGCTTTTTATCATCTCACTCTCATCATCCGTATTCTCAACATCCGTGTACTGTGCGGGAATACTACCCACGATGCAGAAAACGACCGTTATCATGAAGCAGATTAGCGCTGCAAGCCGCTTCACTGAAAGATTCCCCTCTCTCATCGAAGTGCATCCTTCATGAAACATTCTGCACATTTGTGTATTTATTCGTTCGCTGTATTATGGAACTCAAACTCGGGGTCTTTCCCCTCTCTCACCGCCCGGAGAAATGCGTACCCCATATCCTGGGGTACCATCCTCAGCTCACCCTCTTCGTAGTACACAAACCCGTAAAGCATTCGGTACAGAGCCTTTTTGCAGCTACTTCCATCCTCGGCGTAATATGCCTCGTGGATGTATTTCCTGGTCCTGGGATCT
Organism: uncultured Spirochaetota bacterium; assembly: GCA_964584875.1. Classification (GTDB taxonomy): domain Bacteria; phylum Spirochaetota; class B62-G9; order B62-G9; family DRHN01; genus CAZPCG01. Next base: position 3,897 of record CAZPCG010000043.1, on the reverse strand, counting down.
CTGTGGGATGCAATGTAAATCTTCCGGTCTGTTATCAGGTCGTCGTACCTGTCAACCTTCTTTCCACGAAGGTATTCGGGGAGCCTGGACTGTCTGTTCTTCCTCAACAGAATAAAAACAAACACTACAGATAGAATGGCAATGACCGCAAGGATCATGGTTTATTTCTCTATGCAAGGGATCGAAGAAGCCTCAATACGCGCTCATAGCTCTCCCTCGTTGATTCAAGCCGCTCACGCTCACGCTCCACCACCGGGGCCGGTGCTTTTTGCAGAAACTCCTCATTTTCCAGTTTGCTCCGGCTTTGCTGCAATTCCACCTCGAGCCGTTCCGCCTCCTTTTCAAGCCTTGTCCTCTCCTTCTCAAGATCGATGATGCCCTCCAGGGGAAGGTAAACTTCAAAACCGTTGCCAACGGCAGAAGCGCTCCCCGTGGGCTTCGTCAAGTTTGAACCGCTCTCAATTCGCTCAAGCCTTGCGAGGAACTTGATCACCTCCCCATACTCATCCACCGTGGCCTTTACCCCTTGTTGCTGCACCCTTATTAGGACTTTTACCATTAGCTCGGGTGGAACATGCATTTCACCCCTGATGTTGCGGATCGTGTACACAACCTCCTTTAAGACTGCGATTCTATCAGGGCTTTCCTGGTGCACTACAGGGTACTTTATATCAGGATATCGGGCCACCATGATGCCCGGTGCAGGCTTTTCACCCGGGAGGCGCTGCCATATCTCTTCGGTGATGAAGGGCATGAAGGGATGGAGCAGCCTCGTGCATCCCTCCAGGATAAACAGGAGCATGCTTGCCGCATGTGACTGATCCTTTCTGTCATCGCTGTACAGCTTTACCTTCGATATCTCTATGTACCAGTCGCAGAACTCATGCCAGAAGAACTCGTAGACCAGTGACGAAGCGTCGTTGAGGCGGTACTCGCTGAGGAAGAGGTTCATCCGCTTTACGGTATCCTGGTAAAGTGAGAGTATCCAGCGGTCGGCATCATCGAGCTCAAGCCCATCGATACTCACGATCGCTATCCCCTCGATGTTCATTAAGATATACCGCGAGGCGTTCCAGACCTTGTTGGCAAAGCGGGCACCGACGTTGAACTTGTCCATGGAGAGCAGCAGGTTCTGACCCATCGGGGTTATGTTCACGATCGTGAATCGCATCGCATCCGCCCCGAACTGCTCAACCACCTCCAGAGGGTCTATGCCGTTTCCGAGTGACTTGCTCATCTTTCGACCCAGAGCGTCCATCACGACACCGTGGATGTACACCTCCCTGAAGGGAACCTCGCCCATGAACTTCAGGCCGCTCATGATCATCCGGGCAACCCAGAAGAAGAGTATACCCGGGTCGGTTACGAGAAGATCGGTTGGGTAGTAGTAGCGCAGGTCATCTGACTCCTCGGGCCACCCGAGCGTTGAAAAGGGCCAAAGCATTGAAGAGAACCATGTATCCAGGACATCCTCATCCTGGTAAAGATCTGAGCCTTCACAGGATGTGCACCCCTCAGGCTCGTTAACAGAGGCAAAGATGTCACCGCACTGCCTGCAGTAGTATACGGGGATCCTGTGGCCCCACCAGATCTGCCTCGATATACACCAGTCTCTGATGTTGTTCATCCAGTTCAGGTAGACCCTCTTCCAGCGCTCCGGGTAGAAGACAACATCCCCCCTCTCAGCGGCCGCAATCGCAGGCTCGGCGAGGGGCCTCATCCGCACGAACCACTGCTCCGATAGGTACGGCTCGATAACGGTATGGCAGCGGTAGCAGTGACCGATCTCATGGGAGTAGGGCTCCTGCTTCACGAAGAGCCCCCTCTCCTTCAGCTCCTCCACCACCACCTGCCTGCACTCGTAGCGGTCCATGCCGATGCAATCAGGGATGGCGTTCTCATTGAGCGTTGCATCCTCATTGAAGATATTGATAAGAGGAAGGTTGTGCCGCGCGGCGATTTCAAAGTCGTTCGGATCGTGGGCCGGGGTGACTTTCAGGGCACCGGTTCCAAACTCCCTGTCAACGTAGGGGTCGACAATGACGGGGATCTCACGCCCGACAAGTGGAAGGATCAGCATTTTCCCGACGTAGCGCTTGTATCGCCGGTCATCGGGGCTCACTGCAACGGCTGTGTCCCCGAGCATCGTCTCGGGCCGGGTTGTCGCCACGACCAGCCCCCCCTCATCCTCCTTGAAGGGGTAGCGGATGTAGTACAGATAGCCCTGCTCTGTCTCGTGGTCAACCTCTTCATCGGAGAGGGCTGTCCTGCAGCGGGGGCACCAGTTGATGATGTACTTTCCCCTATAAATAAGGCCTTCGTTGAAAAGCCTGACGAAAACCTCACGGACCGCCCGCGACAGCCCCTCATCCATGGTAAAGCGTTCCCTTCGCCAGTCGCAGCTTGCACCGAACTTTCTCAGCTGCTGGATAATCGTTGAACCGAACTTCTCCCTCCACTCCCAGACGAGCTCGATGAAACGATCTCTCCCAACGTCCTCTCTGGTCTTCCCCTCCCTGGCAATCTCCTTCTCAACTACATTCTGCGTCGCTATGCCGGCATGGTCGGTCCCCGGGAGCCAGAGGGCGTTGTGCCCCTGCATGCGCTTCCAGCGGATGATAATGTCCTGTATTGTATTGTTCAACCCGTGCCCCATGTGCAGGACGCCGGTAACATTTGGAGGGGGGATAACGATGGTGAAGGGTTTCCTGCTTTTATCCACCTCCGAATGGAAGAAACCCCTCTCCTCCCAGAAGCTATACCACTTCTCCTCGACAGCTTTTGGATCATACCTCGTTGCAAGCTCTTCCATACGGGTACTGCGGCTCCTCAGATCGGTAAAATCATACCATGCACTTTACAGGCATCCCCTAACGTGAAAAAACATACTCCAAGAAAGACCATCCGTCAAATGATAGTAATAAATTGCGCCCGGAAGACTGCCTAATCCGAGCCATGCATCCTCGATATGATGGAGAAGAAGAGGGCAGAAATGGGAAACTGGGCAAGGATACAGGCCGCAACACCGAGAATAGCCCTGTTTTCGAAGGTTGTTATTGTAATCACCATGGCAATGGGGAGGTTCTTCGACCCGTTCTGGTAGATAAGAGGTATGGAAGTAGCATAGTCAAACCTGAAAAGCCTCGTTATGTAGAAGGCTGCTATGAAGGCTGAGGCGTAGAACAGGGAAGCGGTAAACACTCCCCAGAGAATGAGGATGGGGTTCTCAGAGATGATCGATGCCCTGAGGGCAATTGAGATCATGATGACAAACAGCTCTATCATGCCCGATGCTGATGAGAGGATGGGCTTGAGACGTCCTAGCGCCTCCTTCGTCAGCACTTCCCTGAACATGAGCCTGATGCCTCCTGCAAGGGCGAAGGGAATAACAATGAGGAAGAAGAGGTTCTTCACGAGGATGATAAGGGAGAAGTTCGAATAATTAACCAGAAGCAGCTTCAGGCCGAAGGGGACGAGGAACAGGTAGTAGACGAAAGTGAAGGACTGTATGAGGAAGGTGAACAGCACATCGCCCTCGAGGAACGCCGTCCAGGCTGAAAGCATCGCATTGGGTGGAACTGTTGAGGAGATGACGATGCCCGTTTTCAGGAAGAGGAACCCCGGGGGGATGATCTTCGATACCACTATCCCCAGTACGGGCGAGAGGATGGAGAGGATGAAGCTGACGATGATTGGAAAGCTGTAGAGCTTCAACTTCAGGAGGCTTGAGATGTCGGTGGGAAATACCATGATGAACACCATAATGAACAGCAGGGGAGTAAGAAGCCCTTTAAGGGATGCTATTCTCTGGGGATTGAACTTGCCTGCCATGTATCCGACAACCATTGCGAGGAAGGCCCAGAGGAGAATGTACTTTCTAAACTGCATGTTAAAGCG
>CAZPCG010000042.1:0-10587 GCA_964584875.1 uncultured Spirochaetota bacterium | reverse complement strand
CTTGAACACATCGAAGAGATGTCAGGGGGAAAGGCCCTGCCCGTGCTCATTGCCGATCCCGCCGTATATCCTTCTATTTTAAGGAATTATCGGGGAGAGAAATTGCTTACCTCTTCCGTATTCCCTCCCGGGAGGATCGTGGAGAAATTTTCCGGAAGGAAGGGCAGCATATCATCCGGTGGCTCTGTTACAACAACCGCCTTCGATTTTGCACGCACCATCGGCGCTGAGCCTATCGTGCTCATGGGACTCGACCTCTCCTACGGGATGGGAAAGACCCATCTTTCGGGCTCATTCATGGAGGAGTACGTCCATTCATGCAGCAACAGGCTTGAGACAGCAGGCACCATACTCTCAAGCTATATACGCCGGGGCAGGCCCTCGACAGCAAAGGACAAGACCGGCATGCAGGTGCTCACCGACAGGAGAATGCTTCTGTATAAATCGTGGTTTGAACAGCAGATCAGAATGACAAAAACTCAGGTGCTGAATGCTACGGGTGGAGGCCTGACAATAGACGGCATGGAAAACATCCGGCCAGAAGAACTAATCCCCAGGCTCCCCCCTATACCAAAAAGAAAGAGGAAAATTATTGAAGGGTTGCACTGTCGCATCCAGGCTGAAGCGCCGAAGGATAAAAATATCTCAAGCTTTCTCAGCTACCTTACAGGCATCCGGGTTAATCTTAAACGCATGGAGGTGTTATGCCGCAAGGCAGTGGTTAGGACGAAGAAACTTGCAGCCATTACTCCCGGAGGAATCATTGAAGCTGGAAGGAGGGAGCTTGACAGGCTCGATTCCATCCTTCTTTCATTCAGAGAGGAGAATCAGCTTCTCAGCATGGTCATGCAGTCGCCTATAAGTGAGGCTCTGACCCGCAGGGCCGGTGATCAGGAAAAGGATGGATTCGAGAATTCACTGAAGCTCTACGTCTCAATGGAGGAGTCACTCATTTTTCTACAGAACCTCCTGGGGGTGACAGTATACAGAATTAAGGAGACCTGCCTCCTTACTTGAATATCTCTCCAGTCTCTCTCTATCGATGATAATTTATTTAATTTCTTGAAGCAAAATAAATTACGTTTTTTAAAATCAAAAAAATAGGTAACTTCTTTTATCCACACCGCAATAACGTCTATGCGAAATTTCACCGAAATAAAAAAAATTATTGATGTAGATGGGTTTAATTTATACTATGGGGCTGTAAAAGATACTCCTTGGAAGTGGTTAATATTCCTGAGGAAAAGAGAACCGATGTCAATATTGCAGTGCATATGATGATAGATGCGATTGAAAATAAGTGTGATAGATTTGTTATAGTTAGTGGTGACTCCTATTTAGTCCCAGCTGTAAGAGCAGCGAAGTCTTAGATTTAAACAAAAAGATAATTGTTTATGTTTCAGCTAATAATGAGATTAGAGCTGCAGCAAAAGAATTAAGAAGAGCCTCAGATAAACACAAAACACTACCGAATGCTTTATTAGCAAAAGCTCAATTTTCGGATAAAATTCCTAATGGCAAAGGTGGTTTTATTGAAAAGCCATCATCATGGTATATATATTATTAATGAATGTTACGGTGCAACTTCACATAACCCGGCGTAACCGGCTACGGGGCCTGCGGCCCCTTCGCCTAAACTGGACTGGTTGAGTATGGTGTTTGGCATCCTCTGAATGCTTCTACGATGCAATTATTAAAGCGGCTGTTGAAGATTATATAAAGTTGAATCGAACATACAAAAGCCAAAACAATGAATCCACTCGATGTATTTATTATTTATTGGATGCTACTTTTCTGAAGACTTCCAACATGGAAAGTTAAACCAAACAGGTTAAAGAATATAATCAACTCAGTTTTTTACGATTATGAAATCGTCACGGAGATATATATAAAAGTAAAGGACGTATGAAGTAATATCTATTCCTGTGGCACTGTGCTTAATATAGAGTGACCGGCTCGTGTCACTCGAGCATTCACGTAGACCGGCTGCTGGTTGACCCATGTGATTGTTGATGCTATGTACTACTTATTGAACGCTACTTCATATCCACTACCGGTTTCGGCAACACTCGACCCCTTATGAATACTTGATATTTCCACCAACCCGCACCACATAGGGGATATTGTTACTCTGGTAATATAGAGCATAATCTATATCTCTTGACGATTAAAATGGTATCATATATAATATCATTATGATACCAAGGGTGGTTCTTGATACAAATGTTATAATAGCAGCGTTGCGATCACGAAGAGGAGCGTCTTTCAAAGTGCTAAGCCTGGTGGGAAAAGGGCTATTCCACATAAGTGTATCTGTACCGCTGGTTCTCGAATACGAAAGTACAGCCAAGCGGATGAGTGGATCTCTGGGTCTCAGCCACTCGGATATAGATGACATCTTAGACTACATTTGTCTTGTTGCAGAACATCGGGAGATTTTTTATCTGTGGCGACCCTTTTTAAAAGACCCTATGGATGATATGGTGTTGGAAGTTACAGTAGAAAGCGAGTCGGACTTTATAGTGACACATAATGTCCGACACTTCACCGGGATCGAACGTTTCGGTGTCAAGGCGATTACCCCTCGACAATTCCTGGAAGAAATTGGAGAATTATCATGAGTACTATCAGCTTACGTATTTCAGAATCACTTCATCGGCGTGTGAAGGAGCTTGCGAAGAAAGAAGGCATTTCGATTAACCAACTGATTACAAGTGCCCTTACAGAGAAGGTATCTGCTCTTATGACCAAAGAGTACCTTGAAGAAAGGGCAAGGCGAGGAAGCAGTGATAAATTCGAGAAGGCTCTATCGAGGGTGAAAGATATAGAGCCTGAGGCCAGGGATCGTATCTAGCGCAACGATATGTCCAGCAGTTACATTATATTAGTCACCGATTTTCTTGAATGGCTCAAAATAATGATGGAATATTTCTCGGCAATTTTGGCTACAATGTCCCCAAGGGTATTAGGTTTCTATGCGGAGTCGTGCTTCATGCATGATTCCGCATAGGCTTGGGAGCCATACAATTTTTACAAAGAGCACTTTTCCAAGGTGAAAAAATCGCCAATGTGCTATTTTTGGTTCTCTAAAAATTACCAGGAAGATGGTTTAAAAATCTTTTTCCCATCTTGTGTTTTAATTAATCGTTATAAGAATAAGGTTAAATTATTGTCATTGGATGAATCGTTATAGGTGGGCAAATTTGAAGGTCAGTTGGTGAAAAATGCGGAACTTAGGCTAGGTTAATAAGCAAGTATGTTACAAGAGTAGGAGAAAAATGAAGCGGATGGTCTTACGGATGGATAAAAATAATGTAAATTTAAAATATATGGAGTTATTTAAAAATTGTTTTTGTCTCCATGTACCACAGCACAAAGTCAAGATACTCCATGGGAATGCCGATTCTCAGCGCAAATCCCTGCATCTTTTCCTCGATTGAGAGGTAGCGCTTTGGCGAAAGGCTGGACGGCACATCCTCTATGACCTGAAGGAACCACAGGCCCCTGAGAATGTGCCTGTCAAGTATCGCAAGTCCCTCCGAAAGGCCAATGTTCCTCAGAAAATGGCTTGCCTCCTTGTATCCCATTCCGCGAACACTCTTCAGGAGCCATTCCCGCCGCAGGATTCCTGTTTTTAGCCCTGAGAGATTTTCCCTCAGCGTTCCATTCCCGAGAAACTGACGAGCCGCTTCAAGAGCGCAAAGCGCCTTGATGTTCCTGAACCTCACCCGTTTCAATACATCTGCCAGTTCCCCTGGGTTTCCCCCAAGGAGAAGCCCGCTCTCCCTGATACGCCTGGCCGCCTCCCAGGCAGCTTGTGCCTTCGATGCAGGAGTGAGCAGGCAGAATACAAGCTCATAGAAGATATCCTCATCACTGCCGTGCTCCCGGATATTCCTGAACTCCTCAAGCCTCATGGCTATACGGCATCGTAGAAGCTCGTAGAGCCCCATGATCTCATTCTCAAGGGCCTGTCTGTCTTGCATACGAGCATCTCTCTATTCGACATCAAATCTAATGAATTCTTTCCCGTCGATTGAAAGCTTGAACTCCCCTCTTTCAAGGTTCCCTATCGAGACCCTCTCCTCCCTCACCCCTGAGAAGCCTTGAACGATCCTGTCACCTCTGGCAAGGGTAACGGTCTTCCCCGAAACGCCTGACAGTTCAAGCCTGAAGGTTTCCTCTCCATCCGCATCAAGCTCGAGGGTCATCTCCTCCTTCTCAAGTCTGTACATGAGTGTTTCTACCCCCTTCTTACGCACGGGTGCGAGTGAAACCGGCTGGAATGATGGCTTACCCAGCACATTTTTTAAAAGTTTCATTGTTCCCCTCATCAGTTGAAATACCGCTGCCCCTGCATCAACCGCACCCTTCCGGATGTCTCGCATCCCAGCAAATCGCACCGGAAGAGGCTCGAACTCCATCGAACGCATACTGAACAGGTCGCCCTCGAGGTGCAGTAGAGCCTCCATGCACTCGCTGCAGCTCAGGAGATGATCGGAGAAGATGCGCTCAAGGTCTTTGGGAAGCGTCCCGTCGTAGTACATGGCAAGATAGTTTGGATCATGAAACCGGCAACTCTTCATTGTATAGCTCCTCATACAGCTCCTCAAGGACGTTTTTTACAGCCTTTTTCATCCGTGCGATTCCTGTTGAAACCGTGCCGAGAGGAAGTTTCAAAAACTCTGCTATTCCCTCATATGAAGGGTTCAGCTTCATCCTCCTGTACTCCTCAAGAACCCTCTCCCGCTTTTTTCTGATATATGCAGCTTCCCCATGTTTGCCATCTCTCTGCGTGCGAAGGACTTCCTGGTGTAGCAGGTTGAGCTTTGCAAGGCTTCGATTCTTCATCTCATACTTTCTTATCATTGCGTTTCTCAGAAGGTCAATGCCGGAAAGAACTTCGCGTACCGGTCGGTTCAGGGCGATCGAGAGAAAGCCAACATCCTCAGGCCGTAAGCTTTCGATGAAATAAAGATGGAAAAATAGCCTCTGCCTCTCATTCAAATATCTCACGATCTCGTCAATAAGGGTATTGTACTGGATTTTGTCTGAGTGGATGAAATTCCTTTCTTCACCGATGAGGTCGTACAGGCTCTGAGAATCCTCATCACTGCGGTCAAGAGACACAACACCAAAGCGCTCCTCTACCGAGTTCTTTGATCTTCTCTCCCGTATGAAGTTCAGATACCTGTTCCTCAGCACAACCGTAAACCAGGTGACGAACTTGGCGTCCGATTCCTTGTAGAGGTCCAGGATCTTCTCAAGCCTCCTTATAATATACTCGTAAAAATCGCCGCATAGATCGCTGCTTGTGCTGAACACGATTCTTGGATAATTGTATATGTATGGTGAAAGCATCTGGATGATGGAGGAGTAGGTGGTCTTATCGCCGGCTTTGTACCTGTGCATGTAGCTCTTTATCTTGAGGTCAGGTATTCTGTGGCTCATAAATAATCCTAGGTTCACCCTGGAGAACGAACATGAGCGGTAAAATATCTCCTCTTCGATATGAGTTCAAAAGCGAATGGTGAAAGGCAACTCCGATCTCACTTTTACGCAACAGAAGGCTGTAGAAATCAAGCAGGAAACCGGATATATCCCTGTCAGGGATCCTCCAGCGGGAGCTTACGCAGTTCAATGTGCCCAGCCTCAGAAGATCAAATCCCATCTTCAGGGTACTTCCGCAGGCGCTTGAAAAGATGAGATAGGGCACTTTTCTCTGAACCCCAACATCATCAGCGCTGAAGGTGGACCTGCCGAGATTCCAGCCGCTTTCAGCTTCAAGCCCGTCACTGTGCCCGGAGAAGTGGATGATATCGTATTGCGCAAAGAGTTCAAGCATCATCTCCTTCCTGATGGGTCTTGAGATGAAATCGACCGGGCAACCGACGCTCTTGAAAAATCCGTACAGCGCCATCCCCTCTTTATACGCCCACCTGTAACGGCCTCCCGGGTCAGATAGAAGGAGCACCCGTTTGACGACGGCTGAACCACCCCCCTTCCTCCTCTCCCCCCGGAAGGTAAGCAGGTTATTCTCGAAAATAAAAGCATCCATGTATGCTATCTCAAAGGGAATGCTGGCGCTCCTCTCATCCCCCGAGATGTAAATCGAGCGCTCACCTCCGCAAAACACCCCCGAAAGTCCAATCCTTTCCAGAATATTATCGTAAACCGCTGTGCCCATCTCTCTCAGGAGCTGCTCAACACCCTTCCAGTCGCCTCGTACCGCACGGTACTCCGCCGCACGTTTTCTCCTCGCCATGAGGGAAAGAACACTTTCAGTAAGACCGAAGGCATGGTGACTGATATTCATTCCCTTTGAGACTTCAATGACCGTTACATTCACCCTCTCTCCCCAGCTATCAAAATTGATAACGATGGATGGCACCCCTTCATTTGCCACCTTCAAGGTTTCAATGATAAAAGACTCTTCATCAATCGATAGAGAAAAGGTCTTTTCATCTATGGAGCCGTTCAGCTCATCTACAGGAACTCCCTCTTTCCACATCCCCGAACAGTCAACACCGAGACTGTCGTAGAGGTAGTGTTTTTCGGCCTTCCCTGTTCCATTGAACGGCCCTGAGCGTGGATTTCGCTCCTCCCTCACAACCCCTGTCAGTGGCAGAACCGGTCCGTACACCCTGCCATTTTCATGGTCAAAGAGGAAGACCCTGTCCTCCTTGCCAACCCTTCGAAGGTCATAGCGCCCCCTGAGGGTTTTGGGAATCCTGATGATGCCGTGCTTTATAGTTTTTTGAAGGTTTCTCCAATCGGTGGGTATGAGATATGCCATTTAACCGACTAAACGCCCCTTAAATATATGGGCTTTAAATAGGTATGCTCTGCCTTCAGGCCGCACTCACGGGCAATATGGTACAGCGCCCGTGCATCCGGAAGAGCGAAGCTCACCCTTTCCTCGATTCCCCTGCCGGCATTCCCGAGCACATCGTGAAAGTCTTCCTTCGATGCAACGATGCAGTCCGGCTCCTTTTGCTCGATGAACACGATGAGCTCCTCCCCGCTGAGCGCCAGTAAATCGCTCTCCCTTCGCCCTTCCCTGTAGAAGGCAGTATATGCTTCATTTTTCCTTGATTTAATGAAAGGAATGGCCGAATTATACCATCTCCCTTCCTGGAAGGCAAGGAGATCCAGTGAGGATACACCGAGTAGGGGGATGCGGAGAATCTGGGAAAGGGTATTAACAAAGGAGAGACCAATTCGAACCCCTGTGAATGAGCCCGGTCCTGTCCCTGCGAAGGCTTCTTCGATCGTTTGAATTGAGAGATCGAGCTTATCAAGAATGAAGCTCACCACGCTCACGATGTGCTGTGAATGGGCCAACCCGGATCGTAAGGCGACGCAGGCAATCTCTCGTGGCTCGAAGAGGGCTACAGAGAAAGCCCTCGTTGATGTCTCAACCGTGAGCGTCAATCGCCCTTCCTTACCAGAGATATGGTTCTATGAGTATCGGACATCCGAATCTCAATAAGTATGCAGGCGCCAACATGGTCGACGACCTTCTCACCCCACTCTACAACCACAACTCCCTCTTTTAGATAAAGGTAATCTTCAAGGAGAACCTCCATCTCCCGCGGGTCATCAATCCTGTAGAAATCGAAATGGTAGAGGGAAGGTGACCCATCATAAACATTCAAGATTGTGAAAGATGGGCTCGTTATGATTTCATCTATGCCAAGTCCCTCTGCAATGCCCTTCGTCAGAACCGTCTTACCGCTTCCAAGCTCTCCAACAAGGAGGATGACCTCTCCACCTCTGAGGGACGACCCGATCCGCCTACCGCATGCCAGGGTATCCTCGTAGCTGTGCGACCTGAACTCCATACTCGATCTTTAATACACTCTGCCTATATCGTCTGATAGTTATGCAGGATCGCAAAAATCTCATTCCTGTGCTTCTTATCTATCTTTGTAAACTGTATGTGCATGTTCCAGGTCTTACGTGCTCTGTTTCGTTCAATTCTCCTCACCTTCCCGAAGGCGGCCATCTTGTAGTCCTCCCTCAGTTCGAACTCCACACGTATGTAGTTATTCCTGTCAACTGGAACAGCCGTCTCTATGGAGAGGCCTCCCACCGATAGATCTACGATGGTTCCCCAGTGGGTATCCCTCCTATCAACTATGGCTTTCTTCTTACCCCCCTCATCAACAACACGGACTCTTGAGAAAAACACCGGCAGCCGGACGTTCTTCCTCGGATACAGACGCTTCTGCACCCTTTTAATCTTATTCGTATGGTTTAGTGCAATCGTCTGCACCTCATCGCTGATAATGATATCTTTCACCTTAGTTTCAAAAGCGTACGCCGCATCATCCTCCTTCCAGTAGGTGCATTTTACCTTCCTTTTGTTCCATGCGACCATCTTGCCTGGAGACAGTACCGGTATGCCGATGCCCAGGTACTCCTCCTCGTTCCTGTTCACCGTTACGGTGAACTCCCCGTATTTCTCCACCGCTACCCTCAGCTTTGCACCTACAGGGATAGCGGTTGTCGCTGGAATGCCGTGGGCGGCGGCTGTTCGCGCAACCTTATTCCGCAACCGGTAGTAGAAATTGATGGCATCCTCCCTTGACTCACCCTTCATTTCCTGAATACCAAGCCGTCTGACGGCCCGCTGTATGCATGAGTCAAGTATATGCTTCGAGGTAAAGATGTGGGATGGCTTCGTGAGCCCGCAATTCACCACAAGCCTTCTCAGAACCTCTATCTCTGCTTTTGTGAAGCCTCTGGTCTTTGCAACCTGGTTGAAGACATGCCAGCCAGGCCCCACAGGCCGCTTCCCTCTCCTCGAAACAGGTCTTGACCTCATCGCTACGATGAAAAAGGCTATACCCACCACGGCCACAACGACAAGGAGAATGAGAATTTGCGCGGTTGTAGGAGCTTTAATCTGGAAAGCTTCTATCTCCACTTCTATTCTCCAAGTGGGGTTTACTCAATGTATCGGCATAAAGGTTGAGATATTTTCATCGCCTTTTTCGACATACAGTAAAACAATCTCGTTCCTCTCAATCCATCGGGCTGTCCTAGAACCTGAGCTTTCTGTACTGCTCCGGTATGTCGTTCTGCATCCTTCCCGGCGAGTAACGGTCCAGGTAAAACTCAATGAGAACTCGCTTATCCCTTGGCAGCCTGGATGGCACAACCATCTTCAGAGGTAACCTCAGCTCATCGGCGCCAACGTATATTTCTATTCCCACCCCTCCAACCTGGGTGAGCTTCAAAGCCTGTATCGGGGTCTGCTTCGATATTTTTGGAATTTCAAGCGTTAATTGACCCTCATTCCGGAATTGAACCGTTCTCACCCTTTTTGGTTCAAGGAAATCGAAGGTAAAGGTATCGTTGAACTTATCAGGATTGCTCCTGTAGTAGTACAGAAGTGTAAAAAGGTCGAATACGGTATTTTCAGATTGAACGGTTCTAACCGTCTGGCCGGTAACGTCATGGATATCGACGGTCCCAAGGGAATTGTTGATCTCGTAGATGAAATACCCCTCTTTTTTCCCCTCCACCATGTCCTTCTCAATTCTCATAGGGAATACGGTTTCCTTATCGATTAAAACAAGCCATCTGTCATCCAGTCTGTAAAAGATGCTGACAAAGGGTGATGTTTTCGAAAGACCCGTCAGCTTGTATGCCGACGTGCCAAAATGCTCCACCATTTCTTCAAGCTCTATGGTCTGCTTTCCAATGGGGAAACCTGCCGCATAGATAGCATACTGCAGTTTTTCACCCACCGAAAAGGGGGGGGCCTCACTTGATGTGAACAGCAGGCCAGGAAGTAAAAGAAGTAAAATTATAAGACCCATGTAAGAGCATAAGACCCATCTTCTCACGTTAGTCTTCCTTAACTGCCCCAGGCATCCGTTGTTCTATCCATCTTTCCGTTAAGCGCATTTTCGTACCAGCCCCTTACCTCTTTCACCTGCCGAAAAAGCTGCTTATGTCATTCATGGTGATGAATAAAAGGGCGACAATGAGGAAGATGAAACCGAAGGCCTGGATCTTGTAGATTACTTCAAGATTCGGCTTCCTCCTTGAAACAATCTCAAACAGGGAAATTATTATATGACTGCCATCAAGAGCTGGAAATGGGATGAGGTTCATGATAAAAAAGGCAATGCTGATATAGCTCATAACTTGAAGAAAATAGGTAAAGCCCTCCCGGGCAATCATACCGGAGATATAAATGAGCTTTGCAGGACCTGCAACGGCCGATCTTGCCCGTATCTTCCCGCTGAAAACAAGGGATATTCCCCGTATGGTATCTCTCACGCCCTCAAGCGATTGTACCCATCCCCTGCCGATTGCAACGGGAAGTGGATAATGTTCGGACTGGTATGCGAGCTGTTTGAAGAAGAGACCTGCTGAATCATAATCATCCACCTTTTCAGGCATGATTGTAACACCGATGAGTTCACTCCCCCTCTCAAGCTCGATAGAGACATCCTGCCAGCTCTTCCCCCTTATCGCCTCGTAGAAGTCGATATGGTGCCTTATGGGAGCTCCGTCGACAGCAATGATTCTATCACCCTCCCTGATACCTGCCCTCTGGGCAGGCTGATC
>CAZPCG010000041.1:0-10647 GCA_964584875.1 uncultured Spirochaetota bacterium | reverse complement strand
ATCAAAAGGAGGGATTGACAGAGTCGACAAGGATGGTGAATCCCCTCCCTCAAGCTGGCGCACCCCTTCTTTCTTGCCGATCTATCCCAGGGGGTGCGAGTTTGAGGAAATGAGGGATTGGGGATTAAAAACTTAACTGGTTTTCATTCGTTCAGGTCAACATGCCTGCCGGTTGCAATAAAGATTGTTCCTTCACAGATATGGGTCGATTGGTCTGCGATGCGCTCCAGCCGCCTGCAGACAAAGAGGAGAGACATAGCCTGATTGATTTTGTCTGGATCATCATGCATGCAGGTAACAAGCTCCCTGAATACCTGAGAGTAAAGCTCGTCAACCTTTACGTCTCGTTTGCTGACTTCAACCGCGCTTTCACTGTCCTTCTTTGTGGAGGAATCAAGGGCGTCCCTTACCATCCCTAACGCAATCTCAGCCATCCTCGGTATGTCTATGAGGGGTTTCATGTATGGTTCATGGGCCATCCGTATGGCACTCTTTGAAATGTGTACCGCGTTATCGCCTATCCGTTCCAGGCTGTGGCTTGTTTTCAGTGCATTTAAAATAATCCGCAGGTCTCTGGCTACAGGCTGCTCTTCTGCTATTAATGTGGTGCAGTGGTCGTTAATGGCAAGCTCCAGCTCGTTTATCTCTCTGTCAGCCTCAATGACCTCAGTGGCAAGGTCAACATCCTGCTCGACAAGGGCTTGCATGGAGCGCTCAAGAGACCTGATCACAAGGGAACCCATTTTCATGATCATGAGGTCAAGCTTATTCATCCTCTCAATAAAGTGTAACCTGGTTGCCACTTTCTCTCTCCTTAGCCGAATTTTCCGGTAATATAGTCCTCGGTGCGTCTATCCTTTGGGTTGAGAAACAGATCGTCGGTTTTACCATACTCCACAAGAATCCCCGATCTGTTTTCATCCATCATAAAAAATGCCGTATAATCGGAAACCCGACCTGCCTGCAGCATATTATGGGTAACGATGATGATGGTATAGTTGCCCGTCAATGTTCTCATCAGATCCTCTATTCTCATGGTTGCAACTGGATCAAGAGAAGAGGCGGGCTCGTCCATCAGTATGATTTCAGGCTCTACGGCGATCGTGCGTGCAATACAAAGCCTCTGCTGCTGCCCTCCAGAAAGGGAAAGGGCGTTTGAATGCAGCCTATCCTTGACCTCATCCCAGAGAGCTGCACGTTTTAGACTGTTTATTACGATCTCTGTGAGTCTTTGCCTGTTTCGCAGCCCAAACATTCTGGGACCATAGGCAACATTATCGAAGATGCTTTTAGGGAATGGGTTAGGCTGCTGAAAAACCATACCTGCTTTTCTGCGAAGCCTCACGGGGTCAATGTCACTGTCGTAGATGTTCTTATCGTAGAACAACACCTCTCCTTCAACCCGGGTATTCCCCATGAGTTCGTTCATTCTGTTGAAGCATCTGAGGAAGGTGGTTTTTCCACAGCCACTTGGACCGATAATGGCAGTTATTTTGTTTCGAAAAATTTCTATGCTGATATTTTTCAATGCCTTGAAGTCTCCGTAGTAGAAACTCAGGTTTCTGACTTCAAGAATTGTTGAAAGTTTCGGGACCTCAGCCTGACCCTCTATCTTCTCCCGTTCAATGACGTTATAAGTCACTGCGTTCTCCCATTCTTTTAACTCAGCTTTTTTTTGAATACCTGTGTCTGATATATATTGCAACTGCGTTCATCGTAAGTAGCACTGCTATAAGAACCACGATGGCCGCAGGTGTAACTCCGTGTCGGAACTCCTCCTGGGGAAAATCAGACCAGGCGAAGATCTGTAGCGGCAGTGCGCTGAACGAGCTGAACAAACCCCTGGGAGCAGTAAAGATTGATGTTGCAGCTCCGATCATGATGAGAGGTGCTGTTTCACCCATAGCATTTGAAAGCGCAAGAATCATTCCTGTCATAACACCTGGCATTGCTTCAACCACTGCGACACTTCTGATCATCTGCCATTTCGTTGCACCGAGCCCCAGAGATACATGACGGTGTGAGGAGGGGACAGCACGAAGCGCTTCCTGCGATGAAACTATCGCAGTTGGAAGAATACGGAGTGTCAGGGTAAACGCTCCGACCAGGATAATTCCATGGGGCAATCCAAGGGTTGAGACGAACAATCCGAGTCCGAGCAGGCCATAAACGATGGATGGAATTCCGGCAAGGTTTGCTATGTTCGTCTCTATCAGACGTCTGAAAAAATTATCCGGTGCATATTCCTCCAGGTATATGGCAGCACCAACTCCCAGGGGAAGAGAAAATAACGCGACCAGAGAAACGACGAATATGGATCCGATGAGCATGGGGTACACACCAGCTTTCTGGGCAAAGCGTGAAGGGGCATTTGTGATGAAATGCCAGTTGAGCCATCCAGCGGCGTCGTAGAAAACATAGACGAGTAGGCTCGAAAGGGATAGGATGCCAAAAAAGGTAGCAAGGATACAGAAAACGGTGAAGAGCGTTCCCTTCACGTTCTCCCTTTTTATGTTATCCTTGAAGTTATCCTTTATGTTGTCATTAAAAGCTCCAAGGGAAGCCTTATTTGAAATCCCAAGGGAAGCCTCAAGTACAGCGTTCCTTATTATTTCCCTCCGTCGCCGGCTTCGGTAACCAGAGCTTCGGTGTCCGGTGCCCGGATTCTTCTTCACTGGTATTTCTCCCGGTATTTCAATTTGATGTACTGGCTCACCATGTTAAGGGCGAGCGTCATTATAAACAGGGTTAGCCCGATTGCAAAAAGGCTCTTGTACGCAAGCGAATCTCCCGTGACGTCGCTCATTCCAATTTCCACCATTGCCGCGGTCATGGTCTGAACAGGCTCAAGCAGCATTGAAGCAGGATGGAGTGGGTTTACCATCCTTGCAAGGTTACCTCCTGCGATGGTGACAGCCATCGTTTCTCCGATGGCACGGGAAATGCCCAGAATGAATGAAGAGACAATGCCGGAAAGTGCGGCGGGTATGACTATTGTGGTTGTGACCTGAAACCTGGTGACGCCTAGCCCGTACCCTGCTTCCCTCAACGAAAAAGGAACGGCTCGCATAGCATCCTCGCTTATGCTTGCTATGGTGGGTATGATCATGATTCCTACAACGACCGATGCGCTGAGGACGTTAAAGGTACGGATAGCCGGGAATATGTTTCTCAAAAGAGGTGTTATGTAAACGAGAGCAAAATACCCGTATACCACGGTTGGAATGCCCGCCAGCACCTCGAGTGCGGGTTTTACAATTCCGCGGAACCTCCCATTTGCATATTCACTCAGATAGACCGCAGCTAAAAGTCCGGTGGGAAGAGCAATCGATGTTGTAACGAATGTAAAGGCGAGCGTCCCGCTTATCAGAGGAAGCACACCGAACTCGACCGGCTTTATCATCGGGCTCCAGCGAAAGCGCGTAAAGAATACAAAAATGGAAACATGGCGGAAAAAGTTTATGGACTCTGTAAGGAGCACGATGACAATCCCGATAGTGGTGATGATGGATAGCAAAGCACATATAAGAAAAACAATCCCCATTGCATTCTCGTTTATAGAACGCATGGGTTGTTTTAACAGCCTTTTTTCGGAGAGATCCTTTTTCATCATGCTCTTCATCCCTGAAAGATCGACCTCCTCTGAATTAAATTACTATGGAGGGAGAATGGTCTCCCCCATTTCCGTGCACTCATTTTTACCTCAGCTCTGTTAAGATGTCTTCTAACTTCCCCAGGTTTTGTTTCATTTCTGCTTCGGTTAAAGGCACATAGCCAATCTCCCTGATCAAGGAAGTGGAAGTCTGCTGGATGTAAAAGCGAACAAACTCCGTAACCTCAGGGCGCTTCAATGATTCTTTGCTCACGTAGATAAAAATTGGGCGTGAGAGGGGTGTGTAGGTACCCGACTTTGCCGTTTCAATGCTTGGCATAACTCCCTCTACCTTCAGCGCTTTTAACTTTCCACGATTCTCCATGTAATAGGCAAGACCGAAGTAACCCAGGGCATACTTTGAACCAGAAACCGCCTGAACTATCGTGTTATCCTGCTCGGTTCCCTGGTAATCGCTTCTGGATGCGCCCTCTTCTCCTATGATGACTTCAGTAAAGAAGTCAAAGGTTCCCGATGCGCTTGTCGGACCGTAAAGCTCAATCTTCTCATCGGGCCAGCGGGCATTGACATCGCTCCATTTCATCGCAGGATTATCGGGGCGCCAGATCTGCGCAAGCTGCTTGACTGTAATGTCGTCGATCCAATCTGCCTCCTGGTTTACGACAACCGTAATAGCATCGATTGCCACCTGGAACTCGACAGGCTCAATCCCATTACTCATCGCTGCCTGGAACTCACTGTCCTTAATAGGCCGGCTTGCATCATTGATGTCAGTTTTTCCAGGAATGAAGAAGTTTTTAAATCCTCCTCCTGTCCCTGTTGACTGTACCGGTATTTCCACGTCCGGGTACATCCTGTTGAACTCTTCTGCAATGGCCGCAGAAACAGGGTACACCGTGCTGCTCCCGGCGATCTTTACTGATCCTGATAGTGCGGATTCTCTTTCTGCCTTGCCAGCTGCAAATGCAAATACGAAACAGGTAAACAAAGCCAGCGGCGCAATTGAAGCAAACAATAGGCTTTTTCTCATTTGTAACCTCCGCATTTAAGATTTTTATATCATCGCCATTACTATAGAGAGAGATTGTTAAGTTTGTTTTAATTTCTGTTTAATTTTTGATTAAAAAAAAACCTGAGACTGAAGGTTGATTGAGGGAGAAACTATCGCCTTAAGTTTGGAATAAAAGTAAATTGTGTATGCAAAGACGGTCTTCTTATAAAGATATGGGAAATATCAATTGAACGAATTGATTGCAATAATCGACGATGAAAAAGATATAACCGAATTGGTTGCGCTTCATCTTCGACGATCCAGTTTCCGTGTTGCTGAATTTCACGATGCCGGAAGCTTCAAATCGTTTTTAAGTAAAAATGCGCCAGACCTGATCATTCTTGATCTCATGCTCCCCGACATCGACGGTTTTGAATTGTGTAAGAATTTGAGAAAGGATGTAAAATGCTCGTCGATTCCCATTATCATGCTCACCGCAAGAGCTGAAGAATCCGATCGTATCCTTGGACTTGAGCTTGGTGCAGATGATTATGTGGTAAAGCCATTTTCACCACGGGAACTTGTTGCAAGGATAAAGGCGGTTATAAGAAGGGAGGAACGTAAGCACGATTCAAAAATAATAAGGATTGGTAACTTTCTAGAAATGGATCTGGAGAGATACAGTTGTTCGGCAGGCGGGAAGAAGATAGAGCTTACCGGTGCCGAGTTCCAGATACTCTATCTTCTCGCGTCAAAACCTGGATGGGTTTATAGCCGTGATGCCATTCTTGATCATCTCTGGGGAAAAGAGAAATATGTCGTTGATCGGACTGTGGACGTTCATATACGACATTTGCGGCAAAAGCTTGGCACCAACGGCGGTATAATTAAAAGTGTGCGAGGTGTCGGATACAAAGTAGAGGTATGAAAAGGTCCCTTTTTATAAAGATATTATCGGGTTATGTCGCTATCATTCTTTTCATGTTTGTATACCTGCTTTTTTTATCCTCCAGAATACTTCGCAGTAACTACATAGAAGCCTTGAAGAAAGACCTGAGAGAGTTTGCTGTACCCCTTCTCATCCCCATGGAGCAACTCCTGATAGATGGGCAGTACGATGAGCTTGATGAGATGATAAAAGGAATCGGCTATGAAGCAGACAGGAGAATCACTGTAATTGATATTACGGGCAGGGTACTTGCAGATTCAATTGAAAGTCCGGAACTGATGGAAAATCATAAAAACAGACCTGAAGTAATCCAGGCTCTAAGCGATGGGGTAGGGAGCTCTTTGAGGTACAGTGAAACACTTCGGGAGAAAATGCTCTATGTCGCTGTTCCTGTGACGAGCGGCGGAGAAAGGGTTGCCGTATTACGGGTGAGCATCTTCCTCCGGAGCATTAACAAATTGGTCTCGAATCTGAAGAAAGGAATCTATTTTCTATCATTTGTTATGTTTGCTTTTTTCTCCCTTGTGGCGTTTATTGTTTCCCAGAGGCTCTACCTCCCCGTTCGCCAGCTAAATGAGGCAGTAAAGAGAGCTGCTTCAGGCGATATGAGCATGAAGGTGATTTTGCGAAGCAGGGATGAACTGGGTGAACTGGCTGAAAATTATAACCGGATGACGGACAGGTTAAAAACCTACATGGAGGAACTATCTGCAAAAACAGACGAGTTGAACGCAATTATCGCATTGATGCATCCTGGATTGATAGCTCTAAATCGGGAAGGGAAGATCCTTCTGCATAATGAAAGTGCGAAGATGCTCATCAAGGCCTTTGACCTGGAAGGGAAATTCTACTGGCAGGTTTTTAAGGAAGCAGTTTTGTTAGATTTGATTCAACAAGTTCAGGAAAAAAGAGGCGCGTTAGATCGTGAGGTGCAGATAAATGGGCACTTCTTACAGGTGAATGCCAGTTACCTCGATTCTATAAATATGATACTGCTTAACTTCTACGATGTAACAGATATCAGGAACCTGGAGAGGATCAAGAGGGATTTCGTCGTCAATGTTTCCCATGAGCTCAGGACCCCCCTTACGGCTATAAAGGGATATGCGGAGACAATCGAACAGGTGGGAGGGGAGGACAGGAAGTACCTGGAGATCATCAAGAGGCATACCGATCGCCTCATACGAATCGTCGAGGATTTATTGACGCTTTCAGAGCTGGAGGAGCAGGGCTTCAAGCTGGAGAGTGAAAAGGTAGATCTCAAGCAAATAGTGGAGCATGTCACCAGGATGTTCGACCCTAGAATAAAAGAGAAAAATCTGGGGATAAAGCTCATTATGGATAAAGACATACCCTTTATAATTGGAGATTTCTTAAAACTGGAGCAGGTTTTTATAAACATTATCGATAATGCTATTAAATATACAGATGAGGGGGGAATTGTGATAACCCTCAGCAAAACAGACGGCTTTGTTAAGGCGGATATAAAGGATACAGGGATCGGCATACCAAAAAGGCATCTCACCAGGATTTTTGAGCGCTTTTACACGGTTGATAAATCACGCTCCAGAAGGCTTGGTGGTACCGGGCTTGGCCTTTCGATTGTGAAGCATATTG
This sequence comes from uncultured Spirochaetota bacterium, assembly GCA_964584875.1. GTDB lineage: Bacteria > Spirochaetota > B62-G9 > B62-G9 > DRHN01 > CAZPCG01. Next base: position 3,477 of record CAZPCG010000041.1, on the reverse strand, counting down.
TAATCCTCCATGGGGGATCAGTGGATGTACAAAGCACACCCGGTTTGGGCACGACTGTCAGCGTCAATTTGCCGATATGATAAACCCTATGTCCTGCTCCGGGTAGCATCTCTATGAAAAGACGGACGTTTGAATAAAAACATGCTGAAACAACTCAGTCTGGACGGTCTTTTGCTCATCTGCATTGCTGTAGCAGGGTGCGCCTCTCTCAGCAGTGACATATTCCTCATAAAAAATGTGGATGAGCAGGGGAAGGCTAAAGCTCTCACTGACGCTGGTGTTTCACGGTATGAGCTTGAGCTCGTGGCCAGGCAAAACTATGAGAAGATTAATGAGATAAAAAAATACTTCACTGTTGCTCTGCGGTATGATCCCACGAATGCGAAAGCTCAGCAGTACATCGGGCTCATCGAGCAGTTTCGCGAGGCGCACCTCAGAGAGAAGATAGCTCAGGCGCAGGAAGCCCTGAAAAAGCAAACCCGTACCGAAGAGGAGGATTACATCCTCTGCCTTCTTGTTCAGCAGGCGTATGCGCTGGACCCCGAACATCAGGAGGTGAAAGCGCTCAGGGAGGGCACGGATGAATTGAGAGACTCCCTTGTAAAAACGTACGTTGAGCGGGCCCGGAGCGCAAAATCGGGTATTTCAGATAGCGGCCCGAAGGAAAAAAGGGAAAAGGCCCTCATTGAATCTGCGGTATATCTGGAGAGGGTGCTTGCAATCGCCCCAGAAAACATTGAAACACGGACAGAGATCAAGGCGGTAAGGGAGGAACTTGGAGCGGTGTTTGATTCACATGCAGTTGCTGCCCAACAGCATGTCGGCGCGGGGAAGTTTGAAGAGGCGAAGAAAGAGGTCGATTACCTGGACACACTGAACCGGAGGATAGGCAACACCCGCGATGAAGATGTTAAAAGGTTGTCCTACGATCTCAATTACCGGTGGGCGGAAACTCTTTACGGGAAGAAGCAATGGAGGCTTGCTGAGGCAAAGGTGAACCTTGCTATCGAAAGCAAAGAGACAAACGAAGCTCTCGAGCTCAAGGAGAAGGTCAGGACAGAGCTGGAGAAGAGCAGGAAAAAACCTGCCGATAGCGCTTCGGTGAGTAAATTGCTAAAAGAGATTGAGGAGCTCATCGAAAAAGGTGAACTCGGTGCCGCACACAGGATGATTGTCGACACCATGAAACGAAAACCTGACAAAGCAGCAACACAGAAGTTGGAAGAGTTTTCTGTGCGCATACGGGATCAGCTCAAAACCCTCTATGAGAAAGCGGTCGAGCACTACCGGCATGAGGACTTCAGAAAGGCGGTTGAGCTCTTTACCATCGTGGCAGAGATTGACCAGAATTACGAAAAGGTCTCTGACTACCTTGATAAGGCAAAAGCCAAGCAGAAGCTCCTCGAAAGCTACGGTGAGAAGTAAAAAACTGCAATGAGTAAGAGGAATGCTGTAAGTTCTAATCCTGTTTTTCAGATTACCGGTGCTGTGTACGCGGCCATCATTCTCTGCTGGTTTTTTCTCCCGCTCCTCATCCCCCACATGAAAGGGATGCGGCCCCTGTCACTCCCCTTTGAGCTTTATGGCTTTAACCCAGATATGCGCCTTCAGCTCCTGCTCACGAAAGCCGCTTCATACTTCATTCTCTTTGTATGTGTCAAAGGACTCATATCTCCCTTCTTCGTCCGGAAGACGCCTTCACTCACCACGCCTGAGTACGTTCTTCCGGTGCTTCTCATTTTCTTCGTGTCCTCATTCGTCATTCTTTTTTTAATGCTCCACCTCTTCAGATTCGCGAACAGCTCAGGTTATTTCCTTAAGCTCTCAAAGCTGACTTTGGCGACGGCGGCCGGATCTGTTGCAACCAACGCCTATGCCGTTACCCTGATCATAGCGCTTGCAAGCAGGCGAAATGAGACGTATCGGGAATACCTCGAATTCAAAAGGGTATTTGGGAAAGGGGAGAGGGGGGGTGTCAAGCTTGTACTGAAGGGTGGAATCCAGAAGAAGCTCATCCTTTCCTTTATCTTGCTTTTCATGGCGATTATAGCCGTGCTCGGTTTGGTGCTTATGGCCGATTTCAGCAAAACCATACTTAACGCCGTCATCTCAAGCGGCAGTTCTCTTACCGACAGGACCGCGAGCATCCTCAAGGCCAATATTGGAGATGAAATAGCAATCGAGGAATACATGGCCATCGAAAAGAAGAAAAACGAAAACGCACGGTTCAGGTTCAATTCCATTTCCTTCTTCCAGAGGCAGGGGAGGACGGAGAATTTTATCGCCACAGCGAGTACTGAAAAAAGCCTTCTTCGCACTATGCTGAGCCCGGATTACAGGGGTGTGCGCGACCCTGTGACGCGTTACAACGATGGGCATGGGACATATGAGTTCGTGGCGCCTGTGGTCCTGAGCAACACCCTCATCGGGTATGTGCTCATCGACTATGACCGCGAGCTCATCTTTGGACCTTATGTCCGTACTCAGATCAAGGTCATATCCATAAGCGCCCTTTTCCTTTACCTCTCGATGTTTATCATCTATGTTTTTGGGACCAACATTGTGCATCCAATTCTTTTCCTCCGCATGAGCGTAAACAAGATCTCCAACACCCTTTCAAGCATGATAAAAGGCAGAGTCCGGATATCGGCTGATCTCCTGAACTACGAGGATCACGTTCTGACGAGGGATGAGATAAAGAGCCTGTCGGGCGAAATCGACAACATGACGACCGTGATCAAGGGAATCATTCCATACATATCCGCATCGACCTTGAAACAAGCTGAAAAAGCTCAGCCGAGCTCCAGGACGAAAGAGCTTGCCTTCCTCTTCACCGATATCCGGGGTTTCACCACAATCTGTGAGGGAATGAAACCGGAACAGGTTGTAGGGCTCCTCAACCGCTACCTAGAACTCCAGTCGACCATAATTCTCGAAAACCACGGCGACATCGACAAGTTTGTAGGTGATGAGATCATGGCCATGTTCGACGGACCGAGAAAAGAGCTCAATGCCTGCAAGGCGAGCATGGATATCCGGACAGCTATGGCGAGGGAGCGTGAGGCAAGCAAGTTTAAGCAGAAGCAGTCCATTTCCGTTGGCATAGGTATAAACACGGGACCAGTCGTTTTCGGGAGCGTGGGGGCAAAAGACCGGATGGATTTTACGAGCATAGGCGACACCGTGAACCTTGCGGCGCGGCTCGAAGGCGCGAACAAAACCTACGGCACGAAGGCCCTCATTACTGAGATGGTCTACGAGAAGGTGAAGGGTGCGTACCTCTGCCGCGAGATCGACCTTCTCACTGTCAAGGGGAAGACAAAACCTGTCCGCATCTATGAAATCTTTCAGGAACAGAAAAAGGCTAATCAGAAGCTCTTTTCACTCACGGAACAGTTCGAGAAGGGCCTGAGTCTTTACCGCCAGCGAAGGTGGGACCAGGCTTTGAAAACCTTTAACAGGCTTTTCGAGATGTAC
>CAZPCG010000040.1:0-10694 GCA_964584875.1 uncultured Spirochaetota bacterium | reverse complement strand
GCGGGGGAACAGCAAGGACAACAGGCCTGATTTATATCAGATGGTGGTGGGGGTGGTGCTGGACGATCGGGGCCGACCTATTTGCTGTGAGATGTGGCCGGGGAATACGACGGACGTGAAGACCCTGGTACCGGTGATTGAGAGGATGCGGATGCGGTTTGGCATTGGCTCGGTGTGTGTGGTAGCTGACCGCGGCATGATCAGCAGCAGCAACCTGGAGTACCTGGAGAGCGCCGTCCCGCCGATCCCCTACATTCTTGGCGTACGGATGCGCAGGGTCAAAGAGATACGGGAACAGGTGCTGGAGGCTGAGGGGGAGTACCTGGAGGTGTTTGGGGAGCGGGAGGAGGCGAAGGACCCCTCTCCTCTGAAGGTACGTGAGGTGGTGGTGGAGGAGAGGCGGTACGTGGAATGTTACAACGCGGAGCAGGCGCGGAAGGATGCTGCGGAGCGGGAGGCGATTCTGGAGGGGCTGAAGGAGAAGTTGGCTAAGGGGGAGAAGGTGCTGGTGGGCAACAAGGGGTACCGCCGTTTTCTGAAGGCCACAGCGAAGGGCACACATTTTCAGATTGATGAGCGGAAGGTTGTCGAGGAGAAGCGGTATGACGGCCGCTGGGTGTTACGGACCAATACGAAGCTCCCGGCCGAGGAGGTGGCCCTGAAGTACAAGCAGCTGTGGCAGGTGGAGAGCATTTTCCGGTCGATGAAAAGCATGTTGCAGACGCGGCCGGTATACCATAAATGCGACGAGACTATTCGGGGGCATGTGTTTTGTAGTTTTCTTGCCCTGGTGCTGGTAAAGGAGCTTCAGGCTCGATTGGAGGTAAGGGGTAAAACCCTGGAATGGAAGGATATGCTCCGGGATTTGGAGCGGCTTCGAGAAGTGGAGGTGGAGGTTGATTCCCAGCAGGTGTATTTACGCACGGAGCTGCGGGGAGATTGCATCGAGATGCTTCGGGGGGCAGGGGTTCGGGTGCCCTCTTCGGTATGGCGGTAGCTTGCTTCGCTGTGCAACCTGGAAAACCTATTGCCACAGGGCTTTCTGCGTCCGCTAATTCTTTGGTAGGCAATTAGTTGATTTTTCAAACTGTAGAAGATGGGTATAGTTGATACTTTAGCGAGGAACGGAATAAAAATTGATAGTTTCCAGGCAATTCTAGACTTTGGTTGTGGCTGTGGACGTGTTATCCGCTACTGGCATACCTTCCGCAACACGGTTGTATTCGGTACAGATTACAAACCCAAGTTGGTCGAATGGTGCAAACGCCATCTGAAATTTGCCCAGTTTGAAATCAATCAACTCTCGCCCCCACTGATATATAGGAATAGCAGCTTTGATTTCATATACGCCCTTTCTGTCTTTACCCACCTCTCCGAATTATTGCAACATCAATGGATGGGCGAATTCTTAAGAGTGCTCAGACCAGGGGGATATCTGCTGATAACCACTCACGGTAAGCATTACTTCAATAGGCTAACACAAAGCGAGAAGGAAAGTTTTGGGGCAGGTTCATTGATTGTTCGGTATCAGGAAGTAGCAGGAACAAATATGTGTAGTGTGTTTCATCCAGAAGGGTATGTTAGGCAGGGACTAGCACGCAGTTTTGATGTAGTCAATTTTGTTCCTGAAGGTGCGAAGGGCAATCCATATCAGGACATTTATCTTCTGAAAAAACCAATCTTTTGATGATTTCTGGTGCTGTGAGCAATGTGCCGCCCAATCAGCGCTTCCAGCCGACACGCTCCGCTTAGCTCCGCGTGCGGCAGAAGCGCGAGCCGTCTATGAGAACAGAAAAAATCGGCCTTGACGACCGGCGCGAGCTGGGTTATACTTCCGGTATGAAGATAGCGATTTCACTTCCAAAAGATGTGTTCGAAAAGGCGGAACGGCTTGCGATAAAGGCACGGAAGTCCCGAAGCCATATCTATTGCGAGGCTTTACGCGAATACGTGGCGCGACATTCGCCGGATGACGTAACTGATGCGTTGAACCGTGCGATGGAGCAAATCGGACAACCGGAAGATAGATTCGTTACTTCGGCTTCTGCTCAAGCACTGGCGCGGGTTGAGTGGTGATCTTCCAGGGAGAAATCTGGTGGGCTGATCTTCCAGACCCGTCGGGTTCGGGTCCAGGATTCCGTCGCCCAGTCATTGTTGTACAGTGCGACTCCTTCAACCGAAGCAAGATCGCTAACGTCCTATGCGTGCCGCTCACGAGCAACCTGAAATGGGCCGAAGCTCCCGGGAACGTGGTTCTCCAATCTCGTCTTATTGGCTTGCCAAAGGATTCTGTTGCGAACGTTACACAGGTAATTGCGTTGGACAAATCGTTGCTCACCGAGCGCGTTGGCAAGCTCTCTCTTGCAAAGACCGAACTTGTCCTGGCTGGCATCAATGTGGTCCTCGGCAGGTGACCATGCTGGTGAGGACCACCCAACCCCTCACTCCATCCGACGCAAAACCCGCGCGGCTGATTTCGACGTTCGACAAGGGGGATAATGATCGAGCTACGACGAAAACGTGAAAATAGGAAGCTACTCATCACTCCGGCCGATTTCTTCTCAAAGGACGGGGAGAAGACGAAGCTCAACTGGTTCCTATTCGAGTACGCGCTCGAATTCGAGGCGTTTATACGACGTGACAGGAAGCTCACCTCCAGCCTCAGGCGCAAAGGAGTCGAAGAGACTGCCATCGCGTCTTTCTGCATCCACTACGCAAAGCAGATGAAGCGAGAGATACTTGATCGGGTCTCAGGCAGGACCGCGAACGTGCAGATAGGCTACGAAGGAATCGAAGCATACTTCTCGCAGATCGGTGATGAGCTAGTGGACAAGTTGCTGACGAGAGCTGCCGAAGCATGGGACTCGCAGACTAAGGCATGCCTTGTGTGTCCTACTCGCTGCATCTCCGAGAGAGACCGAAGGGCACCGATGTTTGATGATCCGTACTACTGGGAATGAGAAGGTCGAACAACCGGGTTCACCTAAACGGTGATCCACTGGCGCTCCTCACCGGCAGGTGACCCAAGCGTTAGCGGTATGAAATATATGGATCAAAATCTTCAATCTCGCTGTAAAGATTTGACAGCCTGCCCCTCAGCTCACCCAGACTCGCTCCACGAGGGGCTCCTCCCTCAAGCTGTTGAGCAGCTCCTCAACCGGCTCAACTGTGAGGAGGTCTGAGACTTTTATTGCCTTTTTGCTTGTCGCAAGTTCAGGAGTGTGGATGTAGATGCTGCATTTCCCCCTGTGCTGGATGAATAAATCCCTGAGCCGCAATAGCTTATCCTCATCGACGAGGCTGTTGAGCATGATGTGCAGGCCTGAGATTGCTTCTTTTTCCGCCTCTTCGGGTTCGAAGAGCTTATCTGCCAGAACCTTTTCCCCGCTGAGCTTTCCACAAAGAACCACGATCTTCTTCTCCCCAAGACTGGAGCCGTACTTTTCATACACGCTGGGGAAAACAACAACTTCAACGCTTCCGCTGAAATCCTCGAGGGTCACAAAGGCCATCTCCTTGTTGTCCCTCGTCAGGATAATTTTCAATGAGGAAGCGATACCAAGCAGGGTAACCCTGGAATCCTGCGGCAGCTCCTTCAATTCTGTGATTCTCACCGCTTTGAGGCGCTCGATGATACTCCGGTACCTCATGACGGGATGCGCCCGGAAATAAAACCCGAACGCCTCCTTCTCGTACTCTGCAAGTTCGGTGTCGCTCCACTCCTCGTAAGCCGTAAGCTGGTAAAAGCTTTTTGCCCCTTCCTCCTCACCCAGTTCCTCAAAGAGGCTGCTCTGCCCTTTGAGCCTGTCTCCCTGCACCGATGTACCGTACTCAAGGGCCCGATCGAGATTTTCATACAAAGTTTTCCTGTTTTCACCAATCGAAACCATTGCGCCGCTCTTGATGAGGGTTTCGATGACCCGCCGGTTGACCAGTCGCAGGTCCACCCGCGAGGTGAAGTCAAACATGGACTTGTATTCCCCTTTGCTGCGCTCCTCAACGATGTTCCTCGCAGCGCTCTCCCCGACGTTCTTGATTGCCGCAAGCGCATAGCGTACGGAATCACCTTCGACTTCAAACACCACCCCGCTCCTGTTGATGTCGGGTGCACGTACCTCGATCCCTGTTTCCCGGGCGTCAAAGATGTACTCACACAGCTTATCCGTGTCGTTAAGCTCCCCCGATAGGAGAGAGCTGAAGTAAAAAACAGGGTAATGTACCTTCAGGTAAGCCGTTTGAAAGGCGAGGAGCGCATAGGCAGTCGAGTGAGATTTGTTGAAACCGTAGCGGCCGAAGGTTCTTATGAGCTCGAAGATGTCCCCTGCAACCCTTCTCTCAACGTTGTTCTTCACAGCTCCATCGATAAAGGCCTCGCGGGCTTCCTCCAGAATCTCCACCTTCTTCTTCCCCATTGCCTTTCGAAGGTTGTCTGCCTCAGACATTGTAAAGCCGCTGATGATCCGTGCGATCTCCATCACCTGCTCCTGGTAGACAATCACACCGTAAGTCTCTTTCAGCACGGGTTCAAGCCTTTTATCAGGGTATTCAATTGGTTTTCGCCCCTGTTTTCTCTCAATGAACTCAACGACCATTCCAGAATCGATGGGTCCCGGCCTGTAGAGTGCAAGCACAGCAATGATATCATCGAACCTGTTTGGCACAAGCCTCTTGAGGAGATTTTGCATCCCGCTGCTCTCAAGCTGGAAAATTCCCATGCTCCTGCCCCCTGCAAGCAGCTCATATACCTTCCCATCGTTAAGGTCGAGATTATCCATATCGGGGAGCGGCAAACCGGCCTCCGCCATGGTGCGGAGGCACCGCTGGATGATTGTGAGGTTCTTAAGCCCGAGAAAATCCATCTTTATGAGGCCAACATCCTCAAGGTCCCTTGCCTGGTACTGCGTTGAAACCACACCGTTCTTCGGGTCCCTGTATAGGGGCACAAACTCCATGAGGGGAGCTGGGGAGATAACCACACCAGCCGCATGAGTCGAAGGGTGTCTCACCAGCTTTTCAAGGCTCTTTGCCACATCGAAGAGCTGTTTCATCCTCATATCATTCCTGATCAGTTCTCCGAGCTCCTTCGAGGCGCTCAACGCTTCCTCTATGGTTATGTCCGCTCGAGATGGTATCATCTTTGCTGTTCTATCCACTTCTGCAACTGAAACATCCATCGCACGGGCCACATCCCTCACAACAGCTCGCGCCTTCATGGCGCCGAAGGTGATGATCTGTGCCACCCGGTCCTCACCGTACTTCTTTCTCACATAATTGATGACCTCATCTCTCCTGTCACCATCGAAATCAATATCGATATCGGGCATGGAAATACGCGAGACGTTCAGGAATCTCTCGAATAAAAGACCGTATCTGAGTGGATCTACATCGGTGATTCCAAGGGAGTATGCAACGATTGACCCCGCAGCGCTCCCCCTCCCTGGACCCACGGCGATTCCCCTGCTCCTCGAAAACTGTATGAAGTCCCAGACGATGAGGAAGTATGTGCTGAAACCCATGGAACTGATGACCTCAAGCTCCATGTTCATCCTCTCGTGCACCTTCTCATCTGGGTTCAGGTACCTCCTCACAATGCCCTCTTCTGTGAGCTTTCTCAGGTAAGTATCTGCACTGTGGCCCTGCGGTATGGGGAAATGGGGGAGCCGCAATTTTCCCATTTCCAGGGAGAGGTTGCATTTCTCAGTTATCTCAATGGTGTGCTTTATTGCCTCTGGACAGTGGGAGAAAAGGGCAATCATCTCATCGGGTGATCGAAAGTAGAACTGGTTCGACCTGAACCTCAGCCTGTTCTTCTCGTTGATCGTTTTGCCCGTCTGTATGCACAGGAGCACATCATGGTAGCTGGCATCCACTTTATCCAGGTAATGCACATCGTTGGTTGCAACGAGCTTCACACCGAGCTTCCCCGCAAGCCCTATGAGCTGGAGGTTCACCTCCTTCTGCTCCTCAAGGCCGTTATCCATAAGCTCAAAATAGAAGTTGCCATTACCGAATATTTCAACGTACTCACCAGCAAGCTTTTTGGCGTCATCAAGTCTACCCTTGAGGATGCAGTAAGGTATTTCGCCCCCGAGGCAGGAGCTCAGCGCAATCAGCCCAGCCGAGTGAGCCGAAAGGAGCTCCCTGTCGATTCTGGGTTTGTAGTAGAAGCCCTCGAGGTAAGCCATGGAAGAGAGAAAGAGAAGGTTTTTGTAACCCTCCTCATCCCTTGCAAGCAGGATGATGTGGAATGGTTTTTCTTTCTGTTCCCGTGCACGCATGGATTGGGGGGCGAGGTAGAACTCCTCCCCAATGATTGGCTTTATCCCTCTGTGCAGGGCCTTCTTGTAAAATTCAAAAGCGCCGAAAAGGTTCCCATGGTCAGTCAGCGCAAGGGCCGGCATTCGATAGTGGAGCGCCTTCTCAACGAGGTCATCGATCTTTGAAGACCCATCGAGGATGGAGTACTCTGAATGAACGTGCAGATGAACGAATGGTGAATGTTCCACGGTAATATCCCTTACTTCTTTGGATAGAAAATAAAATTAATAAATTAAAGATTTATTTCCAGACCTTCCCGCGCAACGAATACCTCGATTCTTTGACTCTTGATTTTCGCAGCCCTCGCCTTTGCAACACGCTCAATGACATCCAGCTCCGCGTCACTCCGGGTTGGGTCGTGATGAAAAAAGGCAACCCTCTTTACACCGACCTTGATGGTGCTGTAAAGAACGTACTCCATCGGGGAGTGGCCCCAGCCCAGCTTTGAAGATAGGTACTCCCTGTTTGTGTACTGGGCATCGTGAACGACGAGGTCTGCGCCCTGGATGAATTCCCAAACCCTCTTGTTATTCGAACGCGCAGCCTTTTCCCCCTCGATCCTTGCCACCTCATCGAAATCCTCATCATCGGGGTTTCCATCGAAGAGGTTCCTGAAGGGTTCGTGGTCATAGGCAGTTACAAACACTGCGCCATCCGCCTCTATCCTGTAACCGAGGTCAATGATGGGATGATTTAAAATCTTGGTTGTTATCTTGACATCATCATATAGATTGAAGGTTTTTTCGGTAAGGATTTCATATGTTATGTTCGCAGCAAGCTCATCCGCCCGCAGCGGAAAGTAATTGTATGACATCTGCAGTGCAAATATGTTTTCAAGCCCCTCATCACCTATGTTAACAGGTCCATGGACCCTTATTTTGTTTCCGGGGATGAAGATCGGCGTGAAGAATGGAAACCCCATAATGTGGTCCCAGTGCGTATGGCTGATAAAAAGATCGAGGTCGAGGGGACCCTTTTTCATGTCGGTCGTGACGAGCTTGTTGCCCAGAGCCCGGATGCCGCTTCCGGCACCGATAATAATTATCCTGTCATCTTTGAGCCTGACCTCGATGCATGTTGTGTTACCACCGTATTTGACCGTATAGGGCCCGGGGGTGGGAATCGAGCCTCGCACCCCCCAGAAAGTCACCTTCATACCTGGCTTTTCTCCTGAGATTTTCTCCGCACAACGGTGCGGAAGAATTCTTTAAGAGTCATCCTGAAAATGAGTACAGAGTGTATCAGGCAACATGGAGGAATATCGATGCTTTCTCCACCTCTGCCGATATGAAATCGAAAAGCTCATCAAGATACGCTTCATTTATCCCCAGCTTCTCCAGAATGCTTCCATCGATTGTTGGGGCGTAGCGGTCGCCTGAAAACCCTATCTCATTCAGATTGCAATATATGTTCGCTGCATACACCGCCGCAACAAGCTTGAAATTCCCTTCAGCGGCCCCCGCCAGGTCGTGATGGTGGAGTATGCAATCGGAGGTTTCCCCCGTCAGTTTCCACTTCTCGGAGATCATCTTCCCGACCTCTGTATGGGTAATCCCGAGGTTTTCACTCTCAACCTGAATAAGCGGGACCTTTTTCATGTCGGCGGTCTGTATCGCCTTCAGATACTCCTCGTAGAAAATTCCGTTGAGCGGTATCTTCCCGATGTCATGGAGTAGACCGCCGATGAAGTACTCCTCCCGCTGCATGGCGGTGACTCCGATTTTCTCGGCGATGAACTTAGATGCAACCCCAACCCCGATCGAATGCCTCCAGAAGCCATCCACGTTGAGAGCTTTGAAGTGGGACTGGTTCTTCATGTTCGCGAGCACGGCAGTCGAGAGCGCGAGATTCTTTATCGTATTAATACCGAGCATGATTATAGCTGTAACAAGTGAGGTAACCTTGTTTGACAATCCGTAGTAGGCGGAATTCACCAGCTTCAAAACCTTACCCACCAGGATTGGATCGAGGCTTATAACTTTGTTGAGGTCCTTGGCGGTCACCTGGGGATTTTTAACTACCTCGAGTATCTTGGCCACTGTGATCGACAGTGAAGGCATCGTGTCGATATATCGATTGAGACGCACGAGGGTCTTCGTTTCCATAAGCCGTATATTATATGCAAACAGTTTATAATGACAAGTAAAAGTTAATCAAGTGACCTTTCAACCTCCCTACCCCTCAAAACCCTATTTTTACAGTATATCGAGTATGTACCGGTATAAACAGGCGTGGAACGAGTCGCACCGAAGGCAATCAGAGGCCGATGGATTAAACTCATCAGGTCCACACAGCTCCCCTCCGGACCTGTTGTAAGCATCCCTTAGCCTTGCTAGAAATCGCTCATCAGAAACAGAAAGTGCAATGCCGCGGTCAAGCTTGTTTTTCACCGCAGTTGCCTGCATGACAGCCCTTTCCTTCTCCTGCCCGGAAAGGGGTCTCACCCTTGTGGCCAGCACATTCTGTATTCTTCCCCGCCAGGAAGGCCGTCTTCTTGCGTATCTCCCTCGTATCCTCCAGAGGTAATACAGATAGCCGAACAGCAGTCCCGCAAGATGTGTAAAATGGCCTATTCCCCGCATTGAACCGGTTGCAATCATCGCAAGCTCAATTCCTCCAAAGATCAGGGCCGCATACCTCGCCCTCACTGGAATTATAAAAAAGAGCAGTAGTACTGTTTCCGGAAACTCAAGCCCGAAGGCAAGCACAATTCCGAATATAGCGCCGGAAGCACCTATGGTTGGTATTAAGGGGCTGCTTACAAGGTTCCATAAAAAGGTAACGATTCCCGCTCCAACCCCTGTGAAAAGGTAAAACTTGAGAAACTCTCCCTTCCCCCATCTTTGTTCAAGGGGCCGCCCGAACAGGATAAGGGCATACATGTTGAAGAATATATGCAGCAGGCTTCCGTGGAGAAACATGTAAGTGAAAACCTGCCACGCCCACCCATACTGGCGTATCAGCAGGGGAAAAAGTGAAAAGACCGTGATGAAAAGCCCGTACCTCTGGAAGATAAAGGCTAATTCGGTTTTTCCCCTGCTGACAAGTGCATTGAGCAGTCCACGCGGGACGGGAATATGCGCAACTTCGGAGAGTAAAAAAACAACGACGTTTATTATTATCAGGCTCACAACGATGCTCTGTACATTGAGCCCTCCCCCAATCCTCTTTTTATACAATGGATACTCCTGTGGATAAATTGTTAATTTCTTCTTCCAAAAGTACTTCCTGCTAAGTCTTACAATTCTATCTCATTGTAGCTTCGAAAAATAGACGAAAATTACCCACTCTTATCCAATCACCACCCTAATTTCATTCAATTATTATCTATATTATCGATTTAAAGAGTGAAATTAAAGAAAAATCTACATATCTTTTTATATTGCAATTAATTAACCATCTTTACACATTTTCATTCCCACTCTGCATTTTTCCATCCCCTTAAAGTGCCTGTGGATAACCTGTGTATTCAATGTGTATGTATGAAAAATTCCTTAGCTGTTCGACCGCAAGCTGGCTGAGTATCAGCTTCGACCCGGGGTCGGGGTAATCGTTTAGAAACACAACCCTCCTCAAGCCCGCATTGACAATGCTCTTTGAGCACCATGAACAGGGAAGATGGGTCGTATAAATGGTCGCCCCCTCGATGGATATTCCGTATCGGGCTGCAAAGTTGATTGCGTTCTGCTCAGCATGGGCTCCTCTGCACAGCTCAGACCTCTCACCGGAGGGCACACCATCACGGGCGCATCCTGTCTCAAGGCAGTGCTCTATACCCTGCGGAGCGCCGTTGTACCCCGTTGAGACGATCTGCTTTCCTCTGATGATAACCGAACCTACTTTCCGCCGAAGGCAGGTCGCACGGGTTGATATCATGATTGCAATATTCATGAAGTAATTATCAATCCCAGGTCTTTGCACCGTCAATACATACCCCCAACCAATCAAATAAGTGTACCCTGCCTCATACTTTTACGCAAACATGTTTTCTCAAAATAACATTAAGAAGCCTCAAGGTGAGAGAAAAGCTATTTCGAAAGCTCTCTTACAAAAGAGGGGAACTCACTGTTCTGTGGTGCTAATCACCTGAACTACTTTGAGAACAGGAATGGTACGAATGAGTGCTGCCTTGTACAACAGTTGTAACTTACATGAAAGGTAGGCCAAACCCCGTCTGTAAATGGGCACACTGGAGGACCTGATGGTACAGGAATTTCACTCCGCAGGTCGTCTCTTTCTTGCATGCGCAATTGAAACGTACCCCTTGTTGGGGCCCGGTACCGCTCCCCGTACAAGAATGATCTTCTTCTCAGGTCTTACATCCGCCACAAGCAGGTTCTGCACAGTGACGCCGCTCCCTCCATACCTGCCTGGCA